>JBILLY010000130.1:0-9098 GCA_044375835.1 Opitutaceae bacterium | reverse complement strand
TGGGGTGGCTGGGGGGGGGGGGTGGGGGGGGGGGGGGGCGGGTGCAGAAAAACGTGGAGCTCGGCGGCGAGTTTCGGGCCGAAGCCGTCGACCTCGGCGATCTCGGCGGCGCTGGCGGCGCGGAGGCGGTCGATGTCGCCGAAACGGTCCAGCAATGCGGCGCGGCGCACGGTGCCGAGGCCGTCGAAGTCGTCGAGGATGCTCTCGCGGATTTTCTTCGAGCGGAGGTCGGCGTTGTAGGTGTTGGCGAAGCGGTGGGCCTCGTCGCGCAGGCGCTGGAGGAGGTTGAGGCCGGGGTGGTTGAGCGGGAGATTCAACGGCGGGCGCTCGTCGGGGAAAATCACGGTCTCGTGTTGTTTCGCGAGGCCGATGAGGGCGGGGGGCTCGAGGTCGAGGGCGACGAAGGCCTTGAGCGCGGCGCCGATCTGGCCGCGGCCGCCGTCGATCACGACGAGGTCGGGAAACGGTTTCTTTTCCTCGGCGAGGCGGCGGTAGCGGCGGCCGACGACCTCTTCCATGGCCCGGAAGTCGTCGTTGCCGACGAAGCTCTTGATCTGGAAGCGGCGGTAGTGGTTTTTGTCGGGCCGGCCGTCGGCGAAATGGACCATCGAGGCGACGACGAAGGTGCCGCTGATGTGCGAGATGTCGAAGCACTCCATGGTGCGGGGCGGGGCGGGCAGGCCGAGGGCGCGGCCGAGGGCCTCGAGCGATTCCTCGTCGCCCTCGGGGCGGGTGTAGTCGGCGCGTTCGAAGCGGCGGGTCTTGCGGAGCGTCTCCTCGAGGGCGAAGACGACGTCGCGGAGTTCGGCAGCTTTCTCGAATTCCTGGCGGCCGGCGGCGGCGGCCATCTCGGCGCGGAGCGTCTCGAGCCATTCGCGGGATTTGCCTTCGAGGAAAGTGCAGGCGTCGTCGACGCGGGCGCGGTAGGCGGCGGGCGTGACGATGTTTTCGGTGCCGTAGAGTTCCTCGCGCACGTCGTCGTAGAGGCGCCAGGTGCCGTCGGGGAGCTGCGCGGGCGTGCCGTCGCCGAGGAGAATGCCGAACTGGCGGCGCATCTGGGCGAGCGTTTTGCGGAGGAGGCCGCTGTGGGCGAAGGGGCCGAAGTAGCGGGAGCGGTCTTCCTTGCGCAGACGGGTGAGGCGGAAGCGCGGCAACTCCTCGCCGAGGTCGACGCGGACGAGGAGGAAGCGTTTGTCGTCGGTGAAGTCGGTGTTGTAGCGGGGGCGCCACTGCTTGATGAGCTTGCCCTCGAGCAGGAGGGCCTCGGGTTCGGACTTCACCTCGATGGTTTCGACGTCGGCGATGAGGTCGATGAGGGCGCGGATCTTGGGTTGGGCGACGGTGCGCGCGCGGCCGCGCTGAAAATAAGAAGAGACCCGCTTCTTGAGACTGCGGGCTTTTCCTACATAGATAATGCGGCCGAGGCGGTCCTTCATCAGGTAAACGCCCGGTTTGTCCGGCAGCGCGCGGACTTTTTCCTTCAGATTGATGGACTGGTTTTCGTTCATCCGCGCGGGGCAATTGGAAACATCACTGGTATTTTCCAAAATTCCGCCTAATTTCCGCACCCGCAAGTATGGTTTCCGCCCACAACGACGACGCCAGCCAGCCGCGTCCCGCCCCGCGCCGCATCCGCTACGAACTGCTCACGCTCGGCGACGAGCTGCTGCTCGGGCTCACGGCCAACGGGCACCTGACCTTCATCGGGGCGCAGTTGGGCCGCCGCGGGGCGTTGTTGCAGCGCAACGTGACGATCACGGACGAGGCGGAGGCGATCGTGGCGCAATTCCGCGAGAGCTGGGCGCGGGCGGACGTGGTGATCACGACGGGCGGGCTGGGGCCGACCTGCGACGACCGCACGCGCGAGGCGCTGGCGGAGGTGCTGGGGCAGAAGCTGGTGTTCGATCCCGCGATCAAGCAGGCGATCGAGGAGCGTTTTTCGCGGCTCGGCCGCAAGATGACCGACAACAACCTGAAGCAGGCGTATGTCTTCGAGCGCGGCGAGGTGTTGCCCAACGCCAATGGCACGGCGCCGGGCCTCTGGGTCGAGCAGGACGGGAAAGTGCTCGTGATGCTGCCGGGGCCGCCGAACGAGCTGCAGCCGATGTTCATCGAGCAGGTGGTGCCGCGGTTGGCGGCGCGCGGGCTGGTGACGGAGCGCGAGGCCTACGTGCAGCTGCGCACGGCGGGGATCGGCGAGTCGGCGCTGGAAACGCGCCTGCAGCCGATTTTCGACCAATACGGCCCGGCGCTGAGCGTGGCCTTTTGCGCGCACCAAGGCGCGGTGGATTGCCGGGTGAGCTCGCCCAGCGGGAAGCTCAGCTACGAGCAGCTCGAGGGCGTGGCGCGCGAGTGCGGCGCGCTGCTGGGCGAGGACGTGATGTGCTACGGGCACGACTCGCTGGCCAAGGTCGTGAGCGACCTGCTGCGGGCGCAGGAGAAGCGGCTGGCGGTGGCCGAGACCGCGACCGGCGGGCTGCTGGCGAACGCGTTCACGGGCGTGCACGGGGCGTGCAAGTTTTTCGCCGGCGGCGTCGTCTGCTACTCCAACGAGGCCAAGACGCTGCTGCTCGAGGTGCCCGAGTGCCTCATCGCGCAGCACAGCGGCGTGAGCGACGAGTGCGCGGTGGCGATGGCCACGGGAGCGGCCGAGACGCTCGGCGCCGACTACGCGCTGGCGGTGACGGGGTTTGCCGGCCCCTGCACGGGCGCGACGCAGCACCCGGTGGGCACGATCTTCATCGCGCTGCATGCGCCGCACGGCGTGTGGTCCAAGAAACTCAACTATCCCGGCCCGCGCGAAACAGTGAAGGTGCGCGCGGTGAACGCCGCGCTCGACTGGCTGCGCCGCGAGTTGCTGCGGGCGGCGCGGGGCGACGCGATGCCGGTGCGCCGGACCGGCACGATGCAATGAAGCGGCGGGCGGCAGCATGGATTTTCGCGGCGATGGCCGTCGCGGTCGCCGGCGGGGCGGTCGCGCGTTCCGCGGGGATGTTGGTGCCGGCACGCGCGAAGCAGGCCGCCGAAGGAACGATGGTGCCGGAGCCGAAAATCGGTCCGGCCGCGGGCACGCTGCTGGTCGCGGGCGGTGGCTCGATGCGGCAGATTTGGCCGCTGTTTCTCGAACTTGCCGGCGGTCCGTCCGCCCCGATCGTGGTGATCCCGACCGCGAACGAGGCGGTGGAGGGTGAGGACCGCGTGGTGCAGATGTTGCGGGAAATCGGTGCGACCGACGTCGTGCAGCTGCACACCCGCGACCGGGCCGAGGCCAACCGGGAGGATTTCGTGGCTCCGTTGCGGCGGGCACGCGCCGTGTGGCTCGAGGGCGGACGACAATGGCGCCTCGTCGACGCCTATCTCAACACGCTCACGCACCGCGAACTGACGGCGGTCCTCGCCCGCGGCGGAGTAGTCGGCGGGACGTCGGCGGGGGCCTCGATCCAGGCGAGCTACCTGGTGCGCGGCTCGCGGCAAAACAATCGCATCATGATGGCGCGGGGGTATGAGGACGGCTTCGGTTTCCTGCGCGATACGGCGATCGACCAGCATGTGGACACCCGCCGAAGGCAGGATGATCTGCGACCGGTGCTTTCGCGCCATGGACGGCTGCTCGGGATCGCGCTCGACGAAGCGACCGCACTGATCGTGCGGGGCGATCTGGCGGAAATCGTAGGGGTCGGCCGGGCGCAGTTTCTCACCAAGCCGGACGAACCGCCGGCAGTGCTGAAGGCCGGCGCGCGTTTCGATCTCGCGGCGCGCAGGCCGGCCACCGTGCCCGAGTAGCGGCGTTGCGGGGACCGGGACGGGGCGCGTCCGCGGGGGTTCCGTGCGGGGCGTTTCGGCCGCGCCGGGTTCAGCTTTCGAGCAGTCGGCGGAGTGCCGAGAGATATTTTTCGCGGGTGCGGTCGATCACCTCGGCCGGCAGGCGCGGACCCGGAGCCTGCTGGTTCCACCGGAGGGAGAGCAGGTGGTCGCGCACGAACTGTTTGTCGTAGCTCGGGGGCGATTGGTCGGGTGCGTAGTGATCGGCGGGCCAGTAGCGCGATGAATCGGGCGTGAGGATCTCGTCGATCAGCCAGAGGCCGCCGTCTGCGTCGGTGCCGAATTCGAATTTGGTGTCGGCCAAAATCATCCCGGCTTGGCGGGCGCGGTCGTGGCCGAAGCGGTAGAGGGCGAGGCTGGCGGCCTTGACGGCCTCGTAGCGCTCGGCGCCGACCAAGGCGCGGCCCTGGGCGTCGTCGATGGGGGCGTCGTGTTGCCCCTTCGGCGCCTTGGTGGTGGGGGTGAAGATCGGGGCGGGCAAAATCTCGGCTTGGCGCAGGCCCGCGGGCAGCCGGATGCCGCAGACGTCGCCGGTCTTCTGATACGACGACCAGCCGCTGCCGACGAGATAGCCGCGCACGACACACTCGATCGGCACGGTCGTGAGTTTCCGCACGATCATGCTGCGAAGGCGCAAGTCGGCGTCGTGAAGTCCGCGGCGGGTGAATTCGCCGTTCTGGTCGGGCAGGAGGTGGTTGCGGATCAGGCCGGCCGTCTGGGCGAACCACCAGTGGCTCATCTGGGTAAGGATGGCGCCCTTGCCGGGGATGCCGTCAGGCAGGACGACGTCGAAGGCGGAGAGCCGGTCGGTGGCGACCAGCAGCAGGGCGTCGCCGAGGTCGAAGATTTCGCGGACTTTGCCGGAGGCGATGCGGGGAAAGGGCAGGCCTGCGAGGGTGAGCACCGCCCGGCTGGGCAAGGCGGCGGCGATCTCGGAATAGGACAGCATGGTGCCGTTCTCTTTGGCGGCCGAAACCGTCGAGGTCGCGATGAAACCGCGTCACGCGGGCGGAAATTTCCTCGTCGTCGATGGCACCGGTTCGACCACGAGCGGGATGCGATGGGCGCCTGGTCGCGATATCGCCGCGGGGCGGAGACGAGCGGAGCATCGAAGGACGCGCGGAGATTTCGGAGGCGGACGTGGCAGCGGGATATTTTGGAGTTGCGCGACCGGGGTCGGATCGTAGCGTGCCCGGCTCCGCGGTTAGTCCCCATCGTCTAGCCTGGTCCAGGACACTACCCTTTCACGGTAAGAACCGGGGTTCGAATCCCCGTGGGGACGCCAGGAAAATGCCCTGCTCATCTCCTTGATGATCGGGGCATTTTTGTTTCCGGCGGCAACGCCCCACGAATGCCGAAACAGGCTCGTGCATACCTCATCTATGCACGAACGGCGGGAAATGCAGGAAAAGAAGGGGAGGATAGTAGACCTGCGGCGCAACCCGAACCTACCCCTATGTGTCGCTCCGTTCCAGTCCCGCAAAGCTGGTCCAGATTACAAACGAATCTGGAAGGGGCAGCTATCGGGTGACGGTTTCCATTCAAGGCCGGCAGAGGAAGTTCATCAGCAGCGACAAAGCGGAAGCGCCGGAGAAACAGGCCCAGTGGGAGATGGAGCGCACGTTGGGTTCAAACGCGCCGCGTTCCGAGGCGACCAACCTTACGCTTGGCCAACTCCGAGAAGCTGAATCCGTCTATGAGATGTTATCCGACACTGGCCTGAGTTTGCGCACCGCTGTTCGGGAGGTGATCGCCGGCCACGTGATTTTGAACGGAGCCGGCTTTTCGCAGGAAGGAGCTATCCGGCATGCCGTCGCAAATCCCCCGCCCAAACGATCCGAGATCATACTGCTGGACGGCATCGAGCAGTTCCGCGCCGCCCGCGAAGGGCATGTATCGACTTCGCAGTTGGACAATCTCTATCGCCGGTCCCGCATGCTCGCCCAGTTTCTCGGCGCCGAGGTGAAGATCGCCGACGTCACCACCGAAGACGTAACGCGTTGGCTGAAGGATCGCGATGTCGAGAAGCGGACATGGAATGGATACCGCGGGGACGTCCACGCGGTGTTTGAGTGGTTTACCCTCAAGCCGCGGAAATGGATCGCAGAGAACCCGGTTTTGGACCTCGAGCGCTACAGCAAGCGCATGCTCACCCGCGAACCTCCAAAGCGCATGGAGATCGCGAAGTGTCGCGCCGCCATGGCTTGGCTACAAAGGAAGCACCGGATTGGTGCACCATGATTGCGCTGGGGATGGCCGCCGGCGTCCGGACCTAGCCGATCGAACCGAGTCGCCCAGAACGACGACCCGCGACCGGCGGCTGCGGCAGCGCACCCCGCGGCCAAACTTCACGCAACGACGCGGCACGACGAGCTCGGCGCGCGGCCCGCCGTCACGCCAGGCCTGGCCGACGGCAAGGGACAGGAGTTCGCTGATCCGAAGTCCGGTGCGGAGACCCATGAGGAGGAGCAGGCGGTCGCGGGCGGGAAAACGAGGCAGGGCGGCTAGGATGGCGGCCTCCTCGGCGGGAGCGAGGGGAGTGCGGGCTGACGTGGTGCCCCCCAAAACGGCCGGAGCAGGGAACGCGAAGCGTCCCGGGCCGACGTGTTTCGGCCTGCAAGCCGGGGCACGCCTATTCCCCGCAACAGGTGCTTCGCCTTCCAGGGTTGATTGCCGCACCGGCAATCGACGGTGGCTTTGGGAGGGCGCTGCCCGCTCGGGCGAAAAAATGCCATGCCTCGGAGGGGTGCAAAGCGTCGGTTGGGCTGCTTCACGTGAAGCACTTGTTGGGCAAGAGTCGACAGGCCCAACGCTTGTGACGCGCTTTTGCGGACGGACTTTGCCATTCTTGACGTCCGCCACCCCGTGAAACCCGACAAGATTGGTCACGACAGACCGGACCACGACCCCGCGCCTCATATGGCGAGCAACTGCTGCAGGCGCGCCGCGATCTTTGCGGCGTTCGGGCGCACGCGCACCAAGCGCGGATTCCAGGCGAGCATCGCTTCACGATCCAACTGGGCCAGCGCCGCGTCATGCAAGCGGTGGGCCATGCCGCTCGGCAGGTCGCGCGCTGCCAACTCCGGCACGATGGCCCAGAACTGGCCGGATCGGACCGCCGCCAGCGTTTGCGGAAACGACTGACATGCCAGCGCAGGCGAGAGCGGAACATCCGTGTCCTTTGCGATGGCGCGCAGCCCCGAAGTGAACTGGCCGTCGGTCGTCTGCGTCGCGAGCGGCAGCTCCGCGAGCGTTTGCCGCAGCGACAACTTCTTCTTCGTCCGCGCCAGAGCTTCCGGCACGAGTGCCACGTAGCTGACGACGCCGAGAGACGCGGACTTAAGCCCAGGCGCCATCGCGTTCTTCCGGATGATGCCGAAGTCGAGCCGGCAATCAGTGAGCTGCTGCACGATTTCGTTGGTGCGGAGATTCGTGGTGGCGAAATGCGTGCCGGGGAACTCGGCGATGATTTTCCCGAGCCGCGGAATCACCAGCCACTGAATCAGGCTGTCGCCGGCGCCGATCGTGAAGGCGACGCTCGTCTGCTTGCACTCCGCGCGGAAGTCATCGAGCGAACGCAACTGTTCGCGCGCCAGCTCGGCCAGCCGCTCGCCTTGCCCGGTCAGTTTCAGAATCTTCCCTCGGCGCTGCGCGACTTCGCAGCCGAAGAATTCCGACAGCTCGCGCAGCTGACGGCTATATTGGCTCTGCCGCACGGTATCGCCCGGCGCTGCTTGGGCGATGCTCCCGGCGTCGCGGACCTCGATCAAAACCTTGAGCCGGTCCAGCGAGAGGCCGCGTTCGGAGAAGAGTGAATCAAACATGACTAGGAAGTCAGGCTTGCCGCATTAACGCACATGGCAAGCCCGCAGGGATTCCGGTAGTCTGCCGGTCATCAACTACGAGCTATCGCGGACCAACTGAAAAAATCTTCGAGCCACCCCTTGAATTTCATTTCTCACCGGCCGTTGTAACTCTTCACACTCTCAACCGTCTTCCCGCCACTTCCATGAAACCTGCACAATTTATACAACCCTCCGCCCTCCGGCTAACCGGATGGCAGTCGTTGTGTGCGGTCATTCATCCGCTGGCGACGACATCGAGGACGCGTAGTGAACGAGGTCTTAATCGACCCGAATACGCGAAGTCCCCAGGGAGTGGAGCAACCTAACGCCGAGGCTAAACTGTAGCCTCACGTCGAGGCCCACTTCCGCCCGGAAGTGGGTTTTTTTGTGCCCTGATGGGGCCGCTTCCGGGAACGAGTCGGAACTCTTTCCATATTCCTTAAGCGGCTTCATCGCTGAGCCCAGTCAATCAGCCAACGTCCGCGTGTAAATCCTGCGGCCGTCCAAACCACTCCGACATATCGGAGTGAGAGGGACGACGGTGTGTGTTCTTTTTTGCGAAATCGCAGGACCGCTCAGGCGGTTCCTGCATCAACACGCGGTGCGCCTGACGGCGTTAAACGGCGATGTCGGCCGCGTGTTCTCTTTTGTAAGTGTTCAGCAGCGAACCCGGAGATTGATTCTCCGGCGTCCGCTCGTCTGCGCTCCATTCCGCCTTGTCGTCTAACAGCTGAGGATCCCGGCCTTTCAAGCCGCGGGATGCGGGTGCGACTCCCGTCAGGGCGGCCATTTTCCTTAAGGAGACGGAGCGTAGCCTAGAAGTCAGGCACTCGGCTTGGGACCGAGATCACGCGTGTGCGAATCCCGCCGCTCCGACCACTTTGTTTTCAATCAGGTGTGTGGCTCAGTCAGCGGAGCACCGGCCCGTGAAGCCGGGGAAGCGGGTGCAAATCCCGCCCACCTGACCAATGCTCGTGGAGATGAAGCAATGGAATCAGCCCTCTGTCGAAGGGAAGTCAGTCGGTGAAACTCCGATCACGAGCGCCAATTTCAGTCGAGGTGTCGCCTAGCAGCTATGGCAGCTGGCATACACCCAGCCTCAACGGGGGTGCGGGAGCGCAGCAGCGCGACCGGGCCGCCGCAGGCGGAGTGCGAAGCACCGAGCGCGAAGAGCGCGAGCCAATCCCTCCACCTCGACCATTTTCATTCCAGAGTAGGCTAACGAGTAGGCCGGCGAGCTGTTACCTCGTGTCGGTGAAGGTGCGAATCCTTCCTCTGGAGCCATTGGGGATTGGCGTAACAGGAGCGCGGCGGTCTCTGAAACCGCAGGCGAAGGGGCGGCACCTGAGATTGCCTCGAATCGGTGGACAGAGACATCCGCGTTGACGGGTAGCCGGTGGGGCGCTTCCGAGGACAGGAGCCGAAGAGCTT
>JBILLY010000129.1:0-9174 GCA_044375835.1 Opitutaceae bacterium | reverse complement strand
GGGAGAGGCGGCGGAACATTTTGATGAAGACCGTCTGAGTGACGTCTTCGACGGCGTCGGGCTGGCGGATGATGGCGCGGACGAAGCCGGCGACGCGGCGCTGGTAGCGCTGGACGAGTTCGCGTTGGGCGGCGGGATCGCCGGCGTCGGCGCGGCGCACGAGGGCGATGAGGACGTCGCGTTCGGAACCGGCGCTGGCGGCGGTGGAGGCGGCGGAATCGTCGGAGGCGGAGGCGGCGGACGAGCAGTAGTCGGCGTTGGGTTGGATCATGGCGGGACGCGGCGGGAAGGTTTCAGGAGCGGGTGGCAACCGGGGCCGGGCGCGTCGCACGGGCGACGGAGGCGGAGCGGCGGTCGGTTTTCATGCGCCCACCTTAGCCGAAGCATCCTTAAGAATTCGTGAAGAGGGGGAGGCGGCGTGAAATTTCCCCGAACTTTTTTCGGGGAACAATTTTCGGTCTTAACGATAACTTCAGGGTCCGGCCGGGAGTCTTGCCTGCCGAAACCCGCTCCGCAGGATGACCACGACTCTCCCCGAACCCGCCACCGCCTCCTGTCGCGAAGTCATGCGAATCCTCGTCGTCGAAGATGAAGCCCTGATGTTGAAGAGCCTCGCGCAGGCGCTGCGGGAGGAGGGCTACTCGGTGGACACGGCGCCGGACGGGCGCGAAGGCCTCTACAAGGCGCAGAGCTACGATTACGACGCGATCGTGCTGGACGTGATGCTGCCGCACCTGGACGGCTGGGGCGTGCTGGAGAAACTGCGGGCAACCAAGGCGACGCCGGTGCTGATGCTGACGGCGCGCGACGCGAACAGCGACCGGGTGCGCGGGTTGGACGGCGGCGCGGACGATTATCTGACGAAACCCTTCGACCTGACGGAGCTGATGGCGCGGCTGCGGGCGCTGATCCGGCGGGCGGCGGGTCAGGCGCGGCCGACGATCGAGATCCGCGACGTGCGGATCGACCTGCGGGCGCGGACGGCGACGCTGGCGGGGAAGCCGGTGGCGTTGACGGCGCGCGAGTATGGGATTCTCGAATACCTGGCGCTGCACCGGGGCGAGGTGGTGTCGCGCACGACGCTGTTCGAGCACCTCTTCGACGAGAACGAGGACACGCTCTCGAACCTGCTCGACGTGCACGTCTCGAGCCTGCGGCGGAAGCTCGGGGCGGACCTGATCGCGACGCGGCGCGGGCTGGGTTTCTGCATCGAGGTCTGACCGTGAAGCTCTTCGAATTCTCGATCCGCGCGCGGCTGCTGCTGTGGTTCGGCTTTTTGCTGGCCGCGGTGCTGGCGGGTTTCGGGATGACGGCGCTGCAACTCTACCGCGCCGACCAGTTCCGGCAGGTCGACGAAGGCCTGCACCGGCGGGTGACGGCGTTGGCGGGCGACATCCGGCGGATGCGGCCGAGTTTCGACGACCGGTTTCGGCGCGGCGGACCCGGAGGTCCGGGCGGGCCGGACGGGCGGCGGAGCGGCGAGGACGGGAAGCGGTCGCCAGAGGACGGCTGGAAGAAGATGCCGCCCGCGGCGGTGCCGGTCGCGCCGGAGATCGCGGGGCCGGCGGCGCCGACGACGACGGAGGATATACCCGGTTCGCGGCGGCCCGGATCCGATTTCGGTTCGCGGCCGTGGCCCGGGCCGCCGCCGATGATGATCGGGCGGGGCGGGCCGCCGCCGACGGAGCCGGAGACGCTGAAATTGTCGGCCGCGACGGCCAACCTCTTCGAGCCGAGCGATGCAACCGGGCACTATTTCGCGACGTGGACGCGGGACGGATCGAAGCTGCTCTTCTCCGGCAATGCGCCGGCGGAGCTGGAGCGGCCGGGCGGGTTCGAGACGGCGGGGCGGATGATCGAGCGGACGCGGGCGGGTTTTCGCGAAGCGTATTATTTCACGGAGCGCGGGCACGGCGTGCTCGTGGGCGTGGCGGTGGCGGGCGTGGAGGAGGCGGGGCGGCGGTTCGCGTGGCTGCTCGTCGCGGTCGGCGCGGCGGTGCTGGCGGTGGGTCTCGGGGGAGCGTGGGGGATCGCGACGCGCGCGCTGCGGCCGGTGCAGGAGATCGGCGCGGCGGCGCAGCGGATCGCGGACGGCAACCTGGCGGAACGCATCCCGGTGAGCGACGCGGCGAGCGAACTCGGGCAGCTGGCGGCGGTGCTGAACTCGACGTTTGCGCGGCTGGAGGCGGCGTTTGCGGAGCAGAAAAATTTCACGGCGGACGCGTCGCACGAGCTGCGCACGCCGCTGGCGGTGTTGATCACGATGGCGCAGACGGTGCTCGCGCGGGAACGCTCGCCGGTGGAATACCGCGAGGCGATGCAGTCGTGCCTGAAGACCTCGCAGCAGATGCGGAAGCTCACGGACTCGCTGCTCACGTTGGCGCGCTACGATGCGGGCCAAGAGGCGATCCAGTTCGAGGCGATCGACCTCGCGGACGTGGCGCGGGGCAGCGCGGAGCTGCTGCAGCCGATCGCGGCGGCGAAAAAGATCGCGCTGCACTTTGCCTTGGATGCGGCGCCGGCGACGGGCGACGCGCAGCGGCTGGGGCAGGTCGTCACGAACCTCGTCGCGAACGCGGTGCACTACAACCACGAGGGCGGCGAGGTGCGGATCGCGACGCGCGCGGAGGCCGACGGCGTGCGGCTGACGGTCGCGGACCGCGGGCCGGGCATCGCGGCGGAGGACTTGCCGCACGTGTTCGAGCGGTTTTACCGGGCGGACAAAGCGCGCACGCGCAGCGAGGGCCGGAGCGGTCTCGGGCTCGCGATCTGCAAGGCGATCGTCGACGCGCACCGCGGCCGGATCGACGTGGCGAGCCGGCCGGGGGAGGGCGCGGAGTTTTCGGTGTGGTTGCCGGGGAGGGGAGTGGAGAGCTGAGAGTCCAGGGCTGAGAGCTGAGAGGCTAGAGCCCAGAGCTGAGAGTCGGAACCCGGAGTCTCAACTCGCCGACCGGATGCGGGGCCGAGGCGGTGGACTAGGGAGCGGTGGTCTGGCTTTGCTCTCAGCTCTGGACTCTTGGCTTTTGACCGCCTCCCGAGACGGGGCCGAGGCGGTGGTGCAACCTCAGGCGAGTTCCCAGCCTTGGCGGTAGGCGCGGCGGATCAGGGGGGCGCCGTCCTTCGGAGCATTTTTCACGACGAGGTTTTTCGAATCCCACTCGACCTTGCGGCCGAGGCGGAGGGCGACGTTGCCGAGCAGCACGGTTTCGCTGAAGGGGCCGGAGGAGGCGAAATTCGAGAGGGCGGGCGTGCCGGTCTTGATGGCCGAGAGCCATTCGACGTAGGGGCCGCCGCCGTCCTCGCCCTTGCCGTCCTGCGTGCCGCCGGGGACGCGCGGGATCGTCTTCGGCGGAGGGGTGAAGGCGGCCGCGAGCGAATCGGGTTTGAAGACCCAATCCTGGCGGGTGCGGCCGAAGAACATGCGGCCCTTTTCGCCGACGAGCATGAGATCGAAGCGGCGGAAGACGTGGTCGGCGGTGGGGAAGTCGTTTTTCCAGAGTTCCTCGGGCGGTTGGTGGAGGTATTTCCCGTCCTTGGCGGCGACGCCGTCATACCACGCGAACTTGATCGGCGAGCCGAAGACGCTGGTGGGAAATTGATACGTGACGGTCGAGCGCAGCGGGGCGGAAATGGCGCTGCCGCCTTCCTGCCAAGATTCGACGGAGGTCGGGTGCGTGAGCCCGAGCGCCCAGTAGGGCATGTCCATGATGTGGCAGCCCATGTCGCCGAGGGCGCCGGCGCCGAAATCCCAGAAGCCGCGCCAATTGAAGGGGGCGATGGCGCGGCTGTAATCGCGGAACGGCGCGGGTCCGATCCAGAGATCCCAATTCAGGCCGGCGGGCACGGGTTCGGCGGCGGGCCAGGCGGAGAGGCCCTGGGGCCAGATGGGGCGGTTGGTCCAAGCGTGGACCTCGGTGACGCGACCGATGACGCCGGCGCGGATGAGTTCGACGCCGCGGCGGATGGGCTCGCCGGCGTGGGCCTGGTTGCCCATCTGGGTCTGGACCTTGGTCTGGGCGGCGACCTCGGCGAGGCGGCGGGCTTCCCAGACGGAGTGGGCGATGGGTTTCTGGCAGTAGACGTGGAGACCCTTGCGCATCGCGAGGAGCGAGGCGTGGAAGTGGTGGTGATCCGGGGTGGAGACGATCACGGCGTCGAGGCCCGGGGCGCGGGCGATCATCTCGCGGTAGTCGGCGAAGACCTTCGCGGCCGGGAAGCGGTCGAGCATGGTGTCGCCCCCCTTGGCCTTGGTTTTGCGGCGGCCGAGGCTGGCGTCGCGCGGATCGGCGACATCGCAGAGGGCGACGATGGCGGCGCCGGCTTCGACGGTCTGCATGATGTCGGTGTGGCCTTTGCCGTTCATGCCGATGCCGCCGACCTGGATGCGGCTGTTGGCGCCGCGCGCGGTGGCGGGCAGAATATCGAAGGCGAAGGCGGCGCCGGCGACACCGGCTGAGGCGCGGAGAAACTCGCGGCGGGAAACGGGGCGGCGGGGGGCGGGGTGGGAAGCCATGGAGAAAGCAAAGACGAAAGAACGGGGCGGAAGGAATCACGAAAGCGGCACGACGGGCGGAGACGCGGGAACCACCATCCCGGCGTGGCGGACGGCCAGACGGACGCGGCGGCCGTCGATGCGCGCCATCCGAAGTGGCGCCGGTCTATTCTCGGCACCTCCGGCCCCGGCAGGGTCCAGCCCCATGCGCCGCTGCGGCCGCTCCACTGTCCCCGTCCGCCGCCACGGGATGGACCGTGGCAGGTGTGGGCCGACCTGCTCGGATTTCATACCTGAAAGGATCCGTCGGCGGCATCTCCGACGGGAGGAATCCTCGGGTAGTGAGCCAGGAACTACGTGACATCCGACGACCAAAGGTAGACCGCCCCGTGAGCGGATCGGCCGGTTGCCACTCAATCTCCCGTCGGTCCCTGCTCTCACGAGCAGGGCTACAACGGCAGGGGAGCGCGGAATGGTGCAGGGCTACAACGGCAGGGGAGCGCGGAATGGCGCAGGGCTACGATGGCGAGGAGCGAGGGATGGCTATCACGATACTTGCATGTCGCGGCCCCGGGGCGGGGACCCGCCCGGCGAATACGAACGCTGCGCGCGGCAAGACCGCCGACGTCGCCGGGGGCGGCGACGTCGGGATCGCGCGGGTCAAAACGGCAGGGCGTTGGAGAGGTCTTCCGTCGTGAAGTCCGTGCGGAGTTCCCTCGCCTGATTGAGCTGCGTCTCGATCTGGGCGACCACCGCGTCGATCGGCGCGTGATCGACGCCGGGCTCGGTGGCGTCCAGCCACGCGCGGGCGAAGCGGATCGCGCCGCGCACGAGGTTGCGGTCGTAGACGGTGCCCGAGCGCTCGAGATCGTCCTGCACGAGATAGATCCACATGCGCGCGGTGTTGGAGAACATCCGGTCGTGCGCGGCGCGGCGGGGGTCGCCGGCACCGGGCTCGTTGCGGTTTCGCTCGATGTGATGGAGCACCATGAAGGGCGTGAAGCCGGCCCATTTGCCGTGACCCGCGACGCCCGGACCGGGAGCGTTGAACCAGGCTGTCGCGCCGGCTTTGGCGACGGACGTTTTCGCGACGACGAAGGCGTGGTGAAGTTTGTAGTCGGCGAGCAGACTGGCGTAGAGGTAGTCGCCCTCGACCGTCTGGAAGATTTCGTCGGAGAACAGGAGCGCGGGGTCGTAGGTCCAGCCCATCCAGAACCAGGCGCGGAAGAACTGCTCGGTCTGCCGGCGGAGTTCGTCCGGGGCGGTCGGCAACGTGGGCGCGAGGAACGCCGGGAAGGTGGTGACCGGTTTCGCCGGATCGTCGAAGAGCGGGAAGCGGCGCAGATGGTCGCCGGTGCGGAAGAGCGGGTTGCGGTCGAGGATCACGCGGCGATTCGCGACGGCGTCGCCGGTGCGGCCGACGAGGGGATTGGGAAACGCGAGGGAGCGGTGCCGCAACATGTGCTGCGCGATTTGCACGGACTTGTATTTGAGCAGGCTCCACTGAAACCCGAGGTCGTGGCCCGCGGGCTCGATGCTTTCCAGCAGGTCGTCGATGCGGGTGTAGTAGGCCCAGAATTTCGCGTCGGAGGGGAGCATCAGGTAGTCGTCGTGCAACGCATACCACTCGGCGGCGCGGCCGGCCTTCGGGCGGACGCCCATCCCGGGCAACCACTCGGAAACGCTGCGATGGCCCGGGCCGTTGCTCGCGTCTTCGGACCAAAGGTCGAAGGGAACACCGATGGGAAGTTTGCGCAGATCGAGGTCACGGAGTTGCGCCTGGGCGACGAGCGCGTCGGCGCGCGAGGCGATGCGGCCGCTCGCCCAGAGGAGTTGCACGTCGTTCGCGAGCAGGTTGCCGAACGCCGCGTCGCGCTGTTCGGGGGTGGTGCCGGGGAGGAGTTCGCCGCCGGGCTGGAGCGGACGGAACTTCAGCGGGTCGAGCGGGCGCTCGATCGCGTAAAGCTGCCGGATCACCTTCACGAGGTCGACGATGCGGGTGGCGTCGGCGGCGTCCACGTGGTCGAGCGCGCGGCGGTGGATCGTGGCGTCGGGATAGGCGATCAGCGCGAGATCGAAGGCATCGGGGGCGTGGCAACTCACGCAGCTGCCGTGATTGCCCGGACGGCGCCAGGCCGCGAGGCCTTGCGCGAGCTGGGCGTTGACCTGTTCGGGCGCGAGGGGCGCGGCGGGATTGTAACCGGGGCCGTAGGCGGGATCGCCGGCCGGGGCCAGCACGGACGGGGGAAACGTGATCGTCGACGGGTGGCTGCTGGAGCCGGTGCCCTCGCCGAGATTGCCGATCAGCGTGCGAAAACGCTCGGGCACCGTCGAACCGAGCGGCGGAGCAAACGTGCCCCCGCCTGTGGCCGAACCGCCGCTGCCGGCGGGGCTGCCGCCGTTACCCGTGGTGCCGGTGTCGCCCGTGCCGGTGCTGCCCGTCCCGGTGCTGCCCGTCCCGCCCGTGCCGGTGCCGCCCGTGCCGCCGGCCACGGCGCCGAAGGAGAAAGGTATCGTGAGCGTGGAGACGCGGCCTTCGGCGAGGGAGGCGCCGGCGCGGAGTTGGACCGGTGCATTGCCCAGCGCGCTCCAGACCTCGATCTGGACCGTGCCGTCGGCGAGGGAGGAAAACGCGCCGACGCTGAAGTCGAGGCCGTCGCGCGAATCGTGGGCGAAGTCCTCCCAGCCGACGACGTCGTTGACCGCGTAGTAGTGGTATTGGTCGACGCGATCCCACGTGCCGTCGCCGGTGAAGTCGTAGGAAACGCGGACTTGCACGGCGGTCTGGGCGACATTGCCCGCATCGACCTGCAGACGAAACTGCGTGACGCCGCCGGGCACGTAGCTCGCGGTGATCCCGGTGAGGCGGTAGGTGAGCGGGCGGGTGGGTTGGACATCGTGTTTCTGGCCGCCGGCGGAGGGCACGAGATCCGCGACGGCGGCCGAACCCGGCGAGGTGCTCAACGCGCCGGCCGCGGCTTCAACGGCACCGCCGCGGAGGTAGAGCAGGTTCGATGCGACGACCCCGGGTGTGACCGAGGAGCTGCCGGTGCCGGTGGCAGGCGGCGTCGTGGCGACGGGCGCCGGCGTGGGCGTGGGCGCCGGGGGCGGGGTCGGGGCGGGGGCCGGCGTGGGGGCGGGCACAGGTGGCGTGGCCGCGGTGGAGAACACAAAGGGCACGCTCAGGAGCGACTGCGACGCCTGGCCGGACGGTGTCCCGACGCGCAGGTCGATCGGGAAATTTCCCAACGCGCTCCAGACCTCGAGCTTGATCTTGCCGCCGCGAAAATCGGCGAAGGTGCCGGTGGCCGATTGGAGTCCGTCCCGGATCACCTCGGTGTAGCGTTCCCAGTTGGCCACGTTGTTGACGGCGAAATAGCGGTAGGTCTCGACGCGATCGGCGGTGCCGTTGCCGTCGAAATCATACGAGACCCGCGCTTGGAGCGCGGTCCCCTGGCGGGCGTAGGCGTCGGCGAAGAGCGCGAATTGGGTTTTGCCGCCCGCGATGTGAGTCCCGGTCAGGTTTTCGATTTGGTAGACGAGCGCATTGAAAGGGGCGGTGTCGCGCTTCACGCCGCCGGCGGACGGCAGCGTGTCGGTCGTCGCCACGGCCCCCGGGGCGGAACCGAGGCGACCCGGTTGTCCGGGCGCGGCCCCGTCGAGCGGGAAGAAATCGTGGGCGACGGCGGGCAAGGCGCCGAGGGTGGAAACCAACAAGGTGCGGAGGGCGCACCGGGGAAAGACGCGGGCGAGGGCGGGGACGAGTGGGTTCATGAGCGAGGCGGGATTGCGGAAGCGATGCGCCGTCAGCCTATCAGCGTTGAACCGCCCTGCCCATACTCCCGCGGGAGTAGACGGCGGAGTTCGCCGTTGCCGACGGGGTGCGCGGGGGAATTCTTACAGTTTGTTGAAATGATCCCGCGCCGCTTCGCCGTTCTTCGCCCGGTCTGCCGGACACTCCGATGCGCGGCGTGGGCGGTGCTGATCCTGCACGCCACGGCCGCGCGCGCGCGGCCGGGCGAACTCGGCCAACCGGCCGTCCAGGTGTATTCGCCGCGCGACTACGACGGACACAACCAAGTCTGGGCCAGCGCCACCGACACCGACGGCCTGGTCTATCTCGGCAACCAAGGCGCCGTGCTCGAGACCGACGGGGTCGCGTGGCGGCGGATTCCGGTCGGTGCGACGGTGTTTGTCCGGGCGCTGGCGCTCGCGCCCGACGGGCGAATCTATGTGGGCGGAGTCGATGAACTCGGCTATCTCGAAGCCGACCGTTTCGGGGCGAAACGTTTCGTCTCGCTGCGCGATCGGCTCGAGCCCGGCGACCGCGAGTTCGGCGCGGTGTGGAAGATCGTGACGGGCCCCGGCGGCGTCTACTTCGGCGCCGGTCCGCGCGTGTTGCGATGGCACGACGGTCGTTTCCAGGTGTGGCGCGACCCCAATCCGCAGGTCTTTCAGCGACTCGGCGGCAGGGAGGGGCAGGTTTGGGTGAAGAGCGGCGGCGCGCTCGAACGGCTGGCGGGCGGCGAACGCACGACGGTGAGCGCCGACCCTCGCCTGGGGCCGATGAACTTGGTCGAGGCCTGGCCCGACGGCGACGGGGTGATGCTGGTCACCGTGGCGGACGGACTCTGGCGGATCGATCGCGCCGGAGGCGCGGCGCCCTATCCGACGGAGATCGA
>JBILLY010000128.1:0-9176 GCA_044375835.1 Opitutaceae bacterium | reverse complement strand
CGCCGCCGCCCTCGCGCCCCTCGCCGTCACCGCCCGCGCCGCCGAAGGCGACGGCTGGTTGCCCATCGAGCGCACCGTCGCCGAGGCCGTGAAATCCCCCGCCGTCACCGTCGTCCACTTCTGGGCGCCGTGGTGCCCCAACTGCCTCGCCGAGCTGAAATCCGGCGGCTGGAAAAAATTCACCGACGACAACCCCAAGGCCGCGGTCATCTTCATCACCGTCCGCGACGAGCGCGACGGCGCCGCCGAACTCGCCAAGTTCGGCCTCGGCCCGCAGAAAAATTTCCGCCACCTCCAGCACCCCAACCCCTCGCGCCGCCCGGAGACCGAGATGACGTCGTTCATGGGCCTGCGCGTCGGCTGGACGCCCGCGACCTGGATCTACCGCAACAACCGCCTGCGCTTCGCCCTCAACTACGGCCAAGTGCGCTTCAACATCCTCCAGCAACTCGTCGACGACACCGACCCGAAGTGGTTGTGAGCCGCGCCGCCGCGCCCACGCGCACCTGCCGGCGACACCCGCCGGGCCCGGCGACGCTCAGCCCTGCGCCCAGACCCGTTTCTGCAAGTCGACGAACCGACCGATGATCGCGCCGTGCGCCACGTGGCGGCCGTTGGCCACCCGCTGGCGCGCGCCGATCCACACATCGCGGATCGCCCGGCGTTCGAGGCCGTGCACGAGGTGCGCCGCGAGTGAGCCGGCATCCGCGCCGGCCAGCGCGGGATCGAAGAGATTCACGGTGAAAAAGTCCGCCGGCCGCCCCACCTCGAGCGCCCCGCCCGTCGCGCCGAGGCTCCGCGCGCCGCCGGCCGTCGCGGCTTGCAGGAGCACCTGCGCCGCATCGCCCGCCAAGCCCACCCGCGCGCCCTTGGCCGCGCGCAGCCCCAGCTCGAGTTCGCGCGCCTCGCGCAGCAGGTCGACCTGCGCGTTGCCTTCGGTGCCGAGCGCAAGCCCGGCGCCCGCGGCGAGCAGTTTTTCGACCGGCGCCGCGCCGAGACCCGCCAGACGCTCCGCCGCCGGACACACGCAGACCGCCGCCCGCGCCGCGCCGAGCAGCTTCACCTCGTCGTCGTTCAGGTGCCGCGCCTCGACCGCGATGAACCGCTTGTCCACCACCCCGTGCTCCGCCAGCAGCGCCAGCGGAGGACGGCCGTATTCGGCGGTGCAGGCCGCGACTTCCGCCGCGCTCGCCGCCACCCGTGTGTGCAGACGCAGGCGCTGCGTCCGCGCGTAGTGCGCGATCGCCTTGAACGCCTCCAGCGGGACCGCGCCCAGGCCCGGCGTGGCCGCGCCCAGCCAGACTTCGTCGGCCGCGTAGTCTTTCTCGATCCCCGCGCGCAGCGCCTCGAGATCGCGCACATAGGCATCGACCGCGGCGTGCCGCCGGCGCGCCGGAGCCTCGCCGCCCGCCGCGCCGAAGTCGCCGCGCAGTTGCGCCACCTTCAGCAGCGCGATGCGGATGCCCGTGTCGTGCGCCGCGCGGATGATCTCCCGCGCCAGGTGATTGGGATCCGGATACGGCGAGCCGTCCGGCTGGTGGTGCAGCGCGTGGAACTCGCCCACGCAGGTCGTGCCCGAGAGCAGCATTTCCAAAAAAACCATCCGCGCCGCGTCGAACACATCCTCGCCGCCGAGCTGCGCCCAGGCCTGCGCCGTCAACGCCGCGACATCCGCGCCGCGTCGCTCCGCGCGCCCGCGCACCAGCCGGGCCAGCGCGTGCGAATGCGTGTTCACCAGGCCCGGCAGCGCCGCCTGGCCCTCGAGCCGGCGTGCCTGCGCGAGATCGGCCGGCTCGCGCGAAAAGCGCGTGATGCGCCCCTGCGCGTCCGCGAAAAACGCCAGGCCGCTCTCGAACTTGTCGCCCGTGTAGACGCAGTCCGGCAGCCAGCCCGCCTCGGTCGCCCCGTGCGGGACGCCCGCCCGCTGCACCGCCGCCGAGACCGGCGCCGGCTCGCGCGGGGGCGCCGGCCGGGGATCGTGGCCGCGCGGCGGCCCGCCGCCCGTCTGCTGCTGTTGCCGCGGATCACGCCGGTCGCGCAGGTCGAAACGGCCGCCGCCGCGCCCGTCGCGGGCGGAGCGGGGATCGCGGTGGGACGAGGAGCGGGGTTGGTCGCGGCGAGGTTCCGGCATGGCAGGGGCCCATCACGCGCCAACCCGGCGCCGACGCAACCCCGCGCCGCTCAGACCCGCCGGGTTTTCCGCGCCGCCAGCATCCGCTCCAACCCCGGCCGCTCGACGGCACCGTCGGACCGGATGCGCACGACGCCGAGCCGCACCGCCTCGCGCACCAGCTTCGCGCTCGTGCCGACGCCGAGCTTGCGCATGAGATTCCGCCGGTGCGTCTGCACGGTCGACTCGCTGAGTTCCAGACGCACCGCCGCCTCGCGGTCGTCCGAGCCGTCGCCGATCACGCCCAGGACCTGGAGCTCCGCCTGGGTCAGCTGCAGCGCCACCACGCCGGCGCTGCGCGCCAGAAACAGCTCCCGCCGGAGCGATTCGCTCAGGTAGCCGCGCCCCGCCGCCACCGCCTGCAGCGCCGGCACGAGCATCGCGGCCTCCTCGGCCAGCGGATCGAAGAACCCGTCGAAACGCGTCTGCCGCAGCGCGTGCAGCGAGAGCTCGTCCTTGCGGCCCGACACGATCATCAACCGCGTCGCGAGCCGCGCGGCCGCCACCGCCTGCACGACCTCGACGCCGTCGCGGTCGGAAAACGTGAGTCCGAGCAGCGCCACGTCCGCCCGCCGCTCCCGCAGCGCCGCCAGCACCTCGTCGCCGCCGCGGCACACGAGCGCCGGCACGCCGGGAAAGGCCGACTCCGCCGCGCGCCGCAGCGCGTCCGCGTAGAGCGAATCCCATTTGCCGATCACCACGCGCTCCACGCGCCCGAGCGCCAGCGGCTCCGCCAGCGTGAAGACAAAGTCCTCGGCCTCGGGGTAGATCGGCGATAGCGGTTCCGGTGGGACCATGGCGCGGGCGACGGCGAACAAGTCCGCGCGCCCCCCGCCGCGCAATCCCGAAGCGCGCCCGACCCGCTTCACGCCGCCCGCACCCAGCCGCCGCAACCGTCCGCCTGGCTCGCGACGATCTCCGTGTGCCGCCGCGCGTCGATGTTTCGCCCCGTCACCGGCAGCACGAGGGTGCCGCCGCGCACCTTGCCCGCGAGCACCGCCGCCAGCGGCGCCGCCGCCGCGCCTTCGACGACCGCGCCCGCCCGGCGCGCATACGCGGCCATCGCGCGCGCCAGCTCGGCTTCGGTCACGGTCACGACGTCGTCGACGTGCGGCGCCGCGCCCGCAAAGGCGAGCGCGCCCATCCGCGCCACCGCCAGCCCGTCGGCGAGCGTCGGCCGCAGCGGCGCGGACGCCGGACCGCCGTGCAGGCCGGCCGCGACGAAACTCGCCGCGTGCGCCGGCTCGACGGCGATCACGCGCACCCGCGGCCGCAGCGCCTTGATCACCGTCGCCACGCCGGCCAGCAGTCCGCCGCCGCCCACCGGCACGACCACCGTATCCGCCTCCGGCGCCTGCTCGAGGATCTCCAGCGCCAACGTCCCCTGCCCGGCGATCACCGCCGCATCGTCGAAGGGGTGGACAAACGTCGCGCCCGCCCGCGCCGCCCGTTCGCACGCCTCGGCCTGCGCGGCCTCGAACGTCGCGCCGTGGAGCACGACCTCGGCGCCAAGCCCGCGGCAGCGGTTGATTTTCACGGCGGGCGCGGAGACGGGCATGACGACCGTCACGCGCACGCCGAGCTGCGCGCCGTGATAGGCGAGCCCGAGCGCATGGTTGCCCGCGGAGGCCGCGACCACGCCGCGCGTCCGCGCCGCCGCGCCGAGACACAGCAGCGCATGCCGCGCGCCGCGCTCCTTGAACGATCCCGTGCACTGCAGGTCCTCGCGCTTGAGGCGCAGGTCGGCGCCGGCGAGCGCGGACAGGGCCGGGCACGGCACACAGGGCGTGCGGCGCAGGCCGTGCGCGAGGCGAGCGCGGGCCGCGAGCACATCGTCGACGGTCGGCGGGACAGGAGCGGGAGCGGGAGCGGAGGCATTCATGGCGGAGCGGATTTTGGAAAACAAAAAGCCCCGAGCGGTGAGGCTCAGGGCTGCGGTAAAGGTGACTGGAATTTCTGGTTATGCCGTCACGCGCCGCCCTGATTCCTGCGGAATCATAATGCCGGCGACGATAATGACGTGACGGAGAGACATAGAAACTGGGCCGGGACAAAGAGACCTGCCCCCGGCGCTGTCGAGCCGGATTTCCGGCGCGACGGGCCGATGACACAGCGCGCGCCGCCGGCCCGCCGGGTGCCGGACGCTCGTGCCGCCGCCCCGCTGGACGGCGGCGGCGGGATGCACAATTTACTTGGCCCGCGGCGGCCGACGGCGAAGTGCGGGTCCGCGCGGACCGCCGCCTCCACCCCACCCCATGTCCGGAATTCATCCGCTCGATCTGGCTGTCGTCGTCGGCTACCTCGTGGTCGTGCTCGCGCTTGGGCACCGGGCCGCGCGCCGCACGTCGAAGAACCAGGAAGGCTACTTCCTCGCCGACCGGAAGCTCGGCCGCGTCTACCAGTTTTTCCTGAATTTCGGCAACGCCACCGACGCCAACGGCGCCGTCTCCGCCGCGAGTCTGGTTTACAAGCAGGGCGTCTCCGGCATCTGGCTCGGTTTCCAGCTCATCTTCCTGAACCCCTACTATTGGTTCATGAACATGTGGTTTCGCCGGGCGCGGCTCGTGACGATGGCGGACCTGTTCGAGGATCGGCTGGGCAGCCGCAGCTTGGCGGGTTTCTACGCGCTGTTCCAGAGCCTGTCGGCGATGTTCTTCGTGATCGGGTTCGGCAATCTGGTGACCTACAAGATCTGCGCGGCGCTCATCACCAAACCCGAAGCGACGTGGACGGCGACGGAGCGCGCGGCGGTCGACGGGCACCGCGAACTGCGCGCGCTCGAGAAACAGGCCGCGGTCGCGCCGCTCGCCGCACCCGAGCGCCAACGGCTCGCCGACCTGCGCGAGCGCGATGCGCACGGCGAACTCGAGAGCTACATCACGGCGCTCGATCCGCTGGCCTTCTACCTCGTCTACACACTCGTCGTCGGCGCCTACGTGATCCTCGGGGGCATGGCGTCGACCGCGATCAACGAGGTGCTGCAGAGCCTGCTGATCGTCGTGTTCTCGGTTCTGCTGATCCCCGCCGGGCTCGCGCGCATCGGCGGCTGGGACCAATTGGGCGAGAAAGTGCCGGCGGCGATGTTCGATCTCATCGGGCGCGACGCGACGGCGCAGCAGATCACGGGGCTTTCGCTCGCCGCGATCTCGCTCGTGGCCCTCGTCCAGATCAACGGCATCATCGGCAACATGGGCATCAGCGGCTCGGCGAAGGACGAGTTCGCGGCGCGTTTCGGCGCCGTGGCCGGCACGTATGCGAAGCGGCTGATGTTCATCCTCTGGGCGTTCGCGGGCCTGATCGCGGTGGCGATGTTTTCCGGTCCCGCGGCGCTCTCCGATCCCGATCTGGTCTGGGGCACGATGTCGCGCGAGTTGCTCGGGCCCGGCCTGCTGGGCCTGATGGTGACGGGTGTGCTGGCGGCCAACATGTCGACCGTGGCGGCGCAGACCGTGTCGATCTCGGCGCTCTTCGTGCGCAACGTGTGGCGGCCGCTGCGGCCGGGGCTTTCGGAAACCGGCGCGATCACGGCGGGCCGCTGGGCGATGTTTGTCGCGCTGGGGTTCGGCATCGTGGCGGCCATGTCGATGGACAGCGTGGTCTCGGCCTTGATTCTGGTGCAGACGGTGAGCGTGCCGTTCGGCGCCGCGGTGCTGCTGATCTTCTTCTGGCGGCGGCTCACGGTCGCGGCGACGTGGATCGGCCTGATCGTGGCGATCCTGCTGAATGTCGTCGGCCCGCTCGCGCTCGGCCGGGTCGACGCGCTGCAAAACCACCCGGTGCTCACCGCCCGAGCCGCCGATGCGGCGGGCCGGCCGCAGCCGGTCTATTTCGAAAACGTCGTCCGGCAAAGGCCCGACGATCCCGCCAGCAAACTCGAAGGTCGCGGCCGGCTGCACCTCGAACTCGTGACCTTGCGGCTCGTCGGCGTGCCGGTGGAGGAGATGACGGGGGCGGGCCGGTTCGCGGCGCGCTTTTTCTTCAACGCCATTTCGCCGTTCGTCCTTCTCATCGCCCTCAGCCTCGTGACCCGGCCGCCGGACGCCGCGCGCGTGGCCCGGTTTTTCGGACGGATGAAGACGCCGGTCGGCGCCACGCCGGAACTCGAGGCCGCGGCCATGGCGGAGACGGAGCGGGACCCGCGCCGTTTCGACCACACCAAGCTGTTTCCCGCGTCCCAGTGGGAGTTCACGCGCTGGAACCGCGTGGACACGATCGGGTTTTTTGCGTGCTGCGCCGTGTCGGGCGCGATCATCGCGCTGTTCTGGACGCTTCTGCGCTGGGCGGCGCCGTAGGCGCGCGTCCGGCGCGGCCCGGATCGCCGCGGCTCGCCGGGCTCAGCCGAGGACGGTGACGATCAGCGTGCGCGGCGGGGGCGAGGCACGGTGCTCCCAGAGAAAAATCCCCTGCCACGTGCCGAGGAGCAACCGGCCGTCCGCAACGGGCACGGTTTCGCTCGTGCGGGTGAGCGCCATCTTGATGTGGCTCGGCATATCGTCATCGCCCTCGAGGGTGTGGGTGAAATGCGGGTCGCGGGGCGGCACCAGCCGGTCGAGCCAGGCCTCGAGATCGCGCCGCGCGGAGGGATCGGCGTTTTCCATAATGACGAGGGAACAGCTCGTGTGCCGGCAGAAGACCGTCGCGAGACCGCGATCGATGCCGCTGCGGGCAACCTCGCGTGCGACCGCGGCGGTGAACTCGTGGAGGCCCGCGGCGGCCGGGCGCAGCGTGAGAGTGGCTTGATGGACGGGCATGAAAAAGCCCCGCGCGGCGGGCGGGGCTCGGCGGAGCGGAATTGCGCGGCGGTCAGAACTTCCAGTTCACGCGATCGCCGCGGGCGCCGATCCGCGACACCTGGTCGTAGAGGCGTTCTTCATCGATGCGGCGCGCCATGCGCTCCGCGGTCCGGGAGGAATCGTCGGCGGACGCCATGGAGACCATGGCGGTGAGCAGGCGGGCGCGGGCGCGCTCGGCCGGAGAGGCCATCTGCTGGAGCGGATCGACGGCGGCACGGGTCGAGGCCGGGCGGGTTTCGAAGGCGCGGGCGCCGCCGAGCAGCGTGCCTTTGAGTGCGGGCTCCACGAAGTCGGCGTTGGCCGCGAGATTCTCCGCGATGAGGCGGGCCGATGGCGAGACGGCGGCGGGCGCTTCGGGCGCACCGCCCAACAGCGGCACGATCGCGGCGAGGTCGGCGACGGCCTCGGTCGCGGCGACCGCGGGGGCCGGCGCGGGTGTTTCGAGCGCGGCGACCGGCGCGGCGACCGACACGACCGCGATCGCAACCGGCGATTCCACGGCGGCGGGAGCGACGAGCGGTGCCGCAATCGCGGGCGACGGCTGGAGTGCGGCGGGAGCGGCGGCAACCGGAGCCGAGGCCTGGACCGTGGTCCGGGGGCCGGACTCGCGGAGGGCGAAAAACGAGACCGCGAGGGCGGCACCGGCACCGAGCGGGAGGCTCCAACGGGCAAAACCGACGAAGAGCGGACGGACGGACAAGCGCTGCCACCACGGGCGTTTGCCGACGAGGGCGGCGAGTTGTTTGGCCCGGAGTTCGCGGTCGAATTGAACCCAAAATTCCGCGGCGGGACGCTCGGCGCGCTTCAACCGCAACAAGTCTTCGACGGCGACCGGGCGCTTGGGGGCGGACTTCATCGACGCAGGTAAGGCTGCAGCTCGGATTGCAGGAGCTGTTTGGCGTAGTGCAGACGGGAGCGCACGGTGCCGACCGAACAATCCATCACGTCGGCGATTTCCTGATGACTCAATCCGTCGATTTCGAACAAGGTGACCACGGTGCGATGCTTGATAGACAGTTTCTGCAGCGCGTCGTTCAATTTTTCCTGCAACTCGCGGACGTAGGTGTCGCGCTCGACACCGGTCGTATCCGTAAGGGCGTCAATAATTTCCTTGGCGACAGGCTCATCCGAGTCGACGCGCTCGAGGCTGAAGAAGGAGCGGATGCGGGTCTTGCGGAGGTGCGAGAGGGTGGAGTTGACCGCGATGCGGTAGAGCCACGTGAAGAAGCTGGCCTGGCCGCTGAAGCGGTGGATCGACTGGAAGGCCTTGATGAAGGCTTCCTGGGTGAGATCGGCGGCGTCTTCGCGGTTCGACGTGAGATTGTAGAGGATACCGAAGACGCGCTCGCGGTAGCGCTCGACGATGCGGTCGAAGGCGGCGACGTCGCCGGCTTGCACGCGGCGCACGATCTCGAGATCGGCGTCCGCCTCCTGGCGGCGCTCCGGCGACGCGACGAGCGTCGGCGCGAGGGCTTTGGTCGCTTCGATCACGGCGGGGACGATGTTCCGAAGCGGTGGCGGCGCAAACCGAAACTCGCCGGGCGCGCGCTCAGCGGCGGCGCAGACCGGCGACTTGGGCGCGGAGCACGTCGCAGAGACCGAGCAGCAAGGGCGTGGGCGCCAAGTGCGCGTAGGGCCGCAGCGCGGCGGTGGCGGCCTCGACTTCGGTGCGCACGGATGCGGCGACGGACTCGAAGACGCCGAGCTCGGCCATCTGGGCAAGGCGCAGGGCGAGCTGCGGCGGGCGCTCGCCGGTGATCTCGCCGCGGAGCGTGGCCGCTTCGTCGGCCGGAAGCCGGTCGATGAGATCGAGGAGCGGGAGCGTGAGTTTGCCGCTGGCGAGATCGGTGCCGAGGGTCTTGCCGATGCGGGATTCGTCGCCGAAGAAATCCACGAGGTCGTCGTAAATCTGATACGCGATGCCGAGGTGGCGGCCGAAGCGGCTTGCGGCCTCGACGTAGTCGGCATCGAAGCCCGCGAGGCGCGTGCCGAGGAAGCAGGAGACGCGGAAGAGCTCGGCGGTCTTCAGGTCGACGATGCGCTGGTAGTCGGCGCGGCTGATGTTGGTCGAGCCGCGGCGGAGGGTCTGGACGATCTCGCCGGCGCAGACGCGGCGGGTGGAATCGGAGACGGCGGCGCAGACTTCGTTGGTGGGAAACTGGGTCGCGAGGTGGAGCGCGTGGGCGAACAGGGCATCGCCGAGCAGGACGGCG
>JBILLY010000172.1:0-7902 GCA_044375835.1 Opitutaceae bacterium | reverse complement strand
CGAGGCGCCCGAGCGCCGCATCGTCTAAGGTCCGCCCGAAGCCCGCCGCGGTGAAGCGCAGCGTCGCCGCCGTGCGCGACTCGTAGCCGAGGGCGCCGGGGAAAACCTGCTGCAACTCCTCGACCGCGCGCGCGAGCGGCGCGCGCTCGCGGGCGACGACCGCCGCGTCCAGTTCCCAGGCCGGCTCCGCCTCGGCGCGCGGCAACGCGGCCAGCTTCGCCGGCAACCGCGCGGCGAACTCCGCCAACGCGGCCGGCAATTTCAAATCGGCCGTCGCCGCGGAGCGGCTGGCGCCGGCCGCGATCCAGCGCGCCAGCAACTCCAGTTCCTCGGGCGCCGGCTGCGGGCGGTCGGCGGGCGGCATGTGCTCCTCGTCCTGCAGGGGCAACCGCATGCGCGCGAGCAACGGACTCGACTCCGGCTTTCCTGCCGTGAAAACCGGCCCCGCGTCGCTGCCCCGCGCCAGCGCTTCCCACGTGTGCACGGCGAGCTTTGCTTTCTGCTTTCGTTCCCCGTGGCACTCCGCGCAGCGCGCTTCGAGCATGGGCGCGATCAGCGCATCGAACACGTTCGCCGGCGCGGGCGTCGCCGCCGCAGCCACCGCCGGCCAAAGCAGCGTCGCCGCGGCCCACCGCCACGGCCGCGCCGGACAACCTCGCGCCTCCGCCGTCATGCGATGATTTCGCGGATGATCCGCGTCGGCTTCACGCCGGTGATCTTCTGGTCGAGCCCTTGGAAGGGCACGCTCAACTTGTGGTGATCGAAGCCCAGCAGCCGCAGCACCGTCGCCTGCAAGTCGCGCACTTCGACGGGATTCTCCGCGACGTCGTAGCCGACCGCGTCGGTCTGCCCGTAGGAAAGCCCGGCCTTCACGCCGCCACCGGCCATCCAGACGGTGAACGCCCCCGGATGGTGGTCGCGCCCGACGAACTTCATTTCCTGTCCGCCGCGGTTCTCGCGCATCGGCGTGCGGCCGAACTCGCCGCCCCAGATCACCAGTGTCTCGTCCAGCAACCCGCGGTCGCGCAGGTCGCCCAGAAGCGCGGCGATCGGCTGGTCGACCTCGCGGCAAAGATCGGCGAAGCCGTGCTTCAACGACGTCTGCTCGCCGGTGCCGTGGCTGTCCCAGCCCCAGTGGTAGAGTTGGATGAAGCGCACGCCGCGCTCCGCCAGTCGCCGCGCGAGCAGGCAGTTGTTGGCGAAACTCTCTGCACCCGGCTTCGTGCCGTAGCGCGCGTGGGTCGCGGCGTTTTCCTTGGCGAGGTCCATCGCGTCGGTCGCGCTCACCTGCATGCGGAAGGCGAGTTCGTATTGGGCGATGCGCGTGAGCGTCTCCGGGTCGCCGTGCTGCGCGTGCTGCTGGCGGTTGATGTCTCCGATCGCATCGAGCACTCGGCGCCGCTCATCGCGCGAGACGCTGTCGGGGTTGGAGAGAAAGAGCACGGGGTCGCCCTTCGCCCGGCATTGCACGCCCTGGTAGACGCTGGGCAGGAAACCGGAGCCCCAGAGGCCCTTGCCGCCGTCGGGCGTTTTGCCGCCGGAGACGAGCACGATGTAGCCGGGCAGGTTTTGGTTTTCCGTGCCGAGCCCGTAGGTGACCCACGAGCCGAGCGACGCGCTGCCGAGCCGCGGCGAACCCGTGTGGAGCAGCAACTGCGCGGGGGCGTGGTTGAACTCGTCCGTGCGCATCGACTTGATCAGGCAGAGGTCGTCGATCGAGCGCTCGAGATGCGGCAGCCGGTCGGAGATCCACGTCCCGCTCTTGCCGGCTTGGTGAAACGGAAACTGCGGGCCGAGCATCTTGGGCACCCCGGAGATGAACGCGAAGCGTTTGCCCTCGAGGAACGACGGCGGGCAGTCCTGGCCGTCGAGTCGCGCGAGGTCGGGCTTGTGATCGAACAGCTCCAGCTGGCTCGGCGCACCGGCCATGTGCAGGTAGATCACGCGCTTCGCCTTCGCCGGAAACTGGGGCGGCAACGGCGCAAGCGGCGCCGCAGCCGGACGATCGAAGGTCAGGCGCCCCGCCGCGCCGGCCGCCGTCGCCAGCCACATCGAACCGAGCCCGGTGGTGCAGGTGCGCAGGAAGTGGCGGCGCGTCACCGCCTCGAGCCGGTGGTGATCGTATTCCCGCAGGAGTCGGCCGAGGTCGTTCATCGGATGAAGGCGGCGTCGAGGTTGAGGATCGCGGAGGCGACGGCTGCCATGGCGCGCGACGGCGCGGGTTGGGTCGCGCCTTCACCCGCGGCAGCGGCCGCCGGACGCGTTGCCGCGGTCGAAATCTCCGAGTGGAGGCGCAGCAGCCGCGCGAGCTCGGCGTCCGTAGGCGGCCGCGAGACGACCCATTCGAAGGCCAGCGCGATCTGCCGGGCCGGCGTGGCCTCGGCGCCGGCGGCGCGCGCCGCACGGTCGGCGAGCGCGTCGCCGGCTTCCCGATACACGACGTCGTTGAGGGTCACGAGGGCCTGGAGCGGCGTGTTGGTCGGCGTGCGGCGCGCGGTGCAAAGATCGCGGGTCGGCAAGTCGAAGCTGAGGAAGCCCGGGTAGGCGGCCGAGCGCTTCCAGAACGTGTAGAGCGCGCGCCGGTAGCGGTCGGGGCCGGTGGATTCGACCCAGTTCTTGGAGTTGTAGACGGTTTGCCAGACCCCGGGCGGCTGCGGCGGCATCACCGGCGGACCGCCGAGTTTGCGGCTCAATAGGCCGCTCGCTGCGAGCGCTTGGTCGCGGACCATTTCCGCCGTGAGCCGCTGCCGCGGTCCGCGGGCCAGCAGGCGGTTTTGCGGATCGCGGTCCCCGAGTTCCGGCCGGAAGCGGGCGTCCTGGCGGTAGGCCGCGCTTGTCACGATCTCGCGCAGCAGCGCTTTCACGTCCCAGCGCAGGTCGCGTTCGAAGTGCACGGCAAGCCAGTCCAGCAGCTCGGGATGGCTCGGTCGTTCGCCGGCGCTGCCGAAATCCTCCAGCGTCGCCACCAAACCGGTGCCGAAGAGTTGCTCCCAGAACCGGTTCACCGCCACCCGCGCCGTCAGCGGCTGGCCGGGTTGGAAGAACCACTCCGCCAGCGCCCGGCGATCGGGATTGGCCGCTGCCAGCGGAGGAAACAAGGCCGGGACGCCGGGGGCGACCGGCGGGCCGCTTTTTTCCAGAAAATTGCCGCGCACGAACGTCCGCGTCTCGCGCCGCTCGTAGGCGGGCAGTTCCGCGCTGACGGGCACCTCGACGCCCGGGATGCGCGCCAGCTCCGCCATCGCCTCGCCGTGCCGGGCCGCTTGCCGCGCGAGATCCGTATCCGCGGCCAAAGCATTCCAGCGCGGGTCGCCGCTGGCCGCCACCGCCAGCCGGCGGATCGGCGCCGGCTTCTCCGTGATGCCGCGCCCGTGGGTGACACTGACCCGCAGCGTCGCGCCGGGCGGAACCACCAGGGGCTGCCGCAGCGCTGCCACGACCCAGCGCGGGCCGCTGATCGTGGGATTGGCCGAGAAGTGGAAATCGAGCGTCACGTCGCGCGTCTCGGCCGCGGGTCCCGCCTGGGCGGGCGTTGTGGCGGCAGTCGAAGCCGCGGCTGGCGCCGCCTTGCCTTTGCGGTTGCCGGCCTTGGCCTTCGCGGCCGCAGCCGGGGATGGGCCGGCGATCTGATCGGCGGCCAGCGGACGAGCCACGGTCTTGGTCATCGGAGTCGTGAAATTCTCCGTGTCCGGGAAAAATCGCCCGACCTCGACCTTCGCCACCGCGCCATCGGGGTGCGCGATCTGCACCTGGATATCGCTCGTCACAAACCCGCGCTCCGGCGTGTGCGCCGTTTTCTCCGCTTCAGCGGGGCGAGCCTCGATTTTCAACGCGGTGATGGGACCGTGCGACAGGGCGAGCGCGGGCAACGTGACCTCGTAGCGGACATTGGCCGGTGTCGTGCCGTCGGCCTGCACCACGCCGTCGCGCAACCCGAACGCCACCTCGCTCGAAGCGCGGGCGGCGAGAGCGCCGAGCTGCGTCCAGCGTGACGCCTGCTCCTGCGCGCGCCCGGCGTGCACGACGGTGCCCCGCAACGTGGCGATCTCCCGGCGCAAGGCCTCCGCCTCCGCGTGGCGCGCGGGATCCGCCGGCAAGCGCAGCACCGGATAGTCGCTGTTGAAGTCCGCGTCCTTGGTGCCGTTGAAGAACGCGAACATGCTGTAATACTCGCCGGCGCGGATCGGATCGTAGGGGTGCGAGTGGCACTGCACGCACCCGAAGGTGACCGCGTTGGTGACGTGCCATGTCGTCGCCACCCGGTCGATGACCGCGGCGATGCGATACTCCTCGTCGTCCGTGCCGCCCTCGTCGTTGACCTGGGTCTGGCGGTGAAACGACGACGCGATGCGTTGGTCGAGCGAGGCCTCGGGCAAGAGGTCTCCGGCGATCTGTTCGATCACGAACCGGTCGTAGGGCAGATTGCGGTTGAACGCCCCGACGAGCCAATCGCGATAAGGCCAGACGGTGCGCTCGGTGTCTTTCTCGTAGCCCTTGGTGTCGGCGTAGCGGGCGAGATCGAGCCAGAGGCTCGCCCAGCGCTCGCCGAAATGCGGCGAAGCCAAGAGGCGGTCGACTTGGCCGGCAAACGCCGCCGGCGAACGGTCGGCCGCGAATGCCGCCGTCTCCTCCGGCGTCGGGGGCAACCCGGTCAGATCGAACGAAACGCGGCGCAACCAGGCCGCGCGGTCCGCCTCGGCCGCGGGTGCGATGCCCTCGCGTTCGAGGCGCGCGAGCACGAAGCGGTCGATCGGCCCGGGGCGGCGCGCCTCGTTGGCCGGCGAGAGGCGCGGCGGCGCCGATGCGACCGGCGGCACGAAAGCCCAGTGATCCTCCCACGTCGCACCTTGGCGAATCCACTCCCGCAAGAGCGCAATTTTTTCGGGCGCGAGTGCCGGGGCATGCTCGGCAGGCGGCATGCGCACGGCGGGATCGGTGGCGGTGATACGCCGGATCAGCTCCGATTCCTCGGGTTGGCCGGGCACGATCACCCGCCGGCCCGATTTCTTGCCGACCTGCTGCACCACGTCGCGATAAACGAACGAGACATCGCCGGCCGCTTTCACGCCGCCGTGGCACGAGGTGCAATTCTGATTCAGCAGCGGCCGGATCTGGGCGCTGAAATCGATCGGTGCCGCCGCCCGGGTCGCGGCCACCACAGCGCCGAGTAGTGCCGCCAGCCGCCCCAAGCGCACCACCGCGGCAGCCAGACGCAGCGGGGAAAGGGAGGGGGCGGTGTTCACACCCAGTTTCGCCGTCGCGGTTGGGCTACGCTCGTTCGGTGACGCGCGAAAACTCAAAGCTTCAGTCCGCGCAGATATTTGAAGCTGTCGGGAATGCACTGCAGCGGCGTGGGCGTCTCGTCCTCCAGGAAGTAGTGCTGGATGCCCACTTCCTGCCCCGCCCGCAGCACCGCGACGTAGTCGATCTGGCCTTGCCCGACCGTGACCTTGGCCGTCGGCGGCGTGCCGCCCGTGTGCACGCCCGTGGCAAGACCCTTGAGCATGTCCTTGATGTGCATCGTGACCCAGCGGTTCGGATATTTCTTCAGCAGCTTCACCGGGTCCTGGCCCGCGTAGTAGACCCAGTAAACATCCATCTGGAAGCAGACGAACTCGGGGTTGGTCTCGCGCACCAGAATATCGAATACGGTCTCGCCGTTGGCGGTCGGGCGGAATTCGAGCCCGTGCGGGTGGTAGCCGAAGCGGATGCCCGCCTCCTTGAACGCCTTGCCCCAGGCGTTGAACTGGGCGGCGGTCTTCCGCGCGAGTTCCTCGGAAAACATCTTGTCCGCGCCGACCGGCGGATAAGGCACGACGACGAACTTCACGCCGAGCGTCTTCGCATCCTTGATCGCGGTGGCGAGGTCCTTCTCCAGCAGCTGGTAGCCGTAGTGCGCGCTGACGGGTTTCAGGCCGCGCGACGTGAGCTCGGCGAGAAACTTGTCCGCGGGCATGGGCGGCGTGCCCGTGCCGGCGAGTTCGACTTCCTTGACGCCGTAGGATTTCGCGAGGTCCAGGGCTCCGGTCGTGCTCTCCTTCGTCTGCGCGCGCAGGCTGTAGAGCTGGAGCCCGAGATGGTCGCGAAAATCGGCCGCAAGGGCCGCGGCGGCGAGCAGGGGAATCAGGGCGAGACGGAGCAGGTTTTTCATGGGGAAAAGCAGGCCGCGACTGTCGCGCGGCGCTCAGCCTTTTTGCAAGATGTGATAATTCGCCATCGAGATGCCGCTGAGCATCGCGCCGACGATGCCGAGAAACCCCTGGTCGGTCCCGCACAGGTAGAGGTTGGCCAAGGCGGTGCGCCCGTCCTTGACCTTGGTCGGCGCGCCGTAGATCGCGCCGTTCACGTGGCCGGTGTAGCGCGTGATCGTGCGCGGCGTGAACATATCCGTCGCCACGATCTCCGCGGCCAGCGCCTCATCGGCCACCGGCGGCAAAAACCGCCGCGCGCTGCGCTGCACGGCGGGGAACCAATGCGCCTTGGCCGCGCGATACTCCGCCTCCGGCCATCCGAACCAACGCGCCGGCCGCGCCAGGCAAGTCACGCGAAAGATCCCCTCCGGCAGCTCCCGCCCCGGCCCGTAGTCGAAGTTGTTGGGCAAACAGATCACGCCGCTGCGCACGTCGACGTCGTCGCCGGGACAGGCGTAGTCGAAGCGGGGCGAGTCGTTGAAGAACACGATCGTGTCGTCGCCCCAGCCGAGCGCGGCCGGCGCAGGGCGGAGAATCGTGATCGTCTCGACGAACGAGTGGCGGCCCGCCTCCGGCTCGCCGTCCGCGCCGCCGCCGCTCCCCTGCCCCGCCCCGCCGCCGGGAGCGGCGAGCAAACGCGCCGTCTCGGGCGCGCCGATCGAGGAGATCACGTGGTCCGCGGTGATCTCGGCGCCGTCGTCGAGCACGAGCGCGGCCGCGCGACCCTCGCGGGCCGCGATCCGGCGCACGCCGCACTTCATCCGCCGCTCGCCGCCGGCCGCGCGGTATTTTTCCAACAATACGCGCAGCACGACGCGCACCCCGTCGAGGGGCCGCGCGAAGCCCTCGAGGAAGAGCGCCTTGAACATGATCACGAACTGGCCGAACTCCATGTCCCGCTCCGAGGCGCTGCCGTAATACATCACCGGGCAGAACAGCATGTCCTCCAGCAGCGGATCGCCGATGTGCCGGCGCACGATGGCGCGGGCCGACTCGGGTGCCGCGGTCAGCGAGACATCGTCGTAGGTGCGGACCAGCGCGACCAACCGGCGGAAGCCGTCGATCTCGGCCGGAAATCGCGCCGCCACCTCGGCCTCGAACACCGCGAAGTCGTTGGTGAACCGCAGCGACACCTCGCCGGCCGGTCCGAACGCGACGCGCGACTGCTTCTGTTCGCACAGGGCGAACTCGTCGCGGTCGATCCGCAGTTGCCGGAGCAGTTTCGTGAGCGGCGTGCCCTTCACGCCGGGCTTCACGAAGTTCGTCATCGCGTGCAGCCCGACGTCGAATTTGCGGCCGTCGGTGCTGTAGAAGCCGTTGAGCCCGCCCACCGCGTTGTGGCGCTCGAAGATGCACACGCGTTTGCCGAAGTGCGCGAGGCGGATGCCCGCGGCGAGGCCGGACATCCCGGCGCCGATGATTGCCACGTCGTAGTGCGAGCGGGTGTTCATGCGGTCCCAACAAAAAGGCCGGGAACATCGTCCCGGCCAAAAATTGAAAATGACGCGCGAATCAACCCTTGGAAGCCAGGGCGTTGAACTTCGGCGTCAGGTATTCCGCGCAGCTGTCGAGGGAGGCGAGCTGCATGTAGTCCGCTTCCGGCACCTCGATGCCGTGGCGTTTGCGCAGCTCCATCACGATATCGAGGAAGTCCATGCTATCGAGCTGAAGCTGGTCGCGGAGGCGGACGTCGGGTTTGACGTTGCTCAGA
>JBILLY010000127.1:0-9215 GCA_044375835.1 Opitutaceae bacterium | reverse complement strand
ACCAGCGTCGGGGACCCGAAGGCGAAGAGCGACGTGCTGACCGAGACGACCTTGGTGCGCAGACTGAGATCCTCGAACTGGATGAACAGCGTCGGCGCCAGATTTCCGGCGTCGCGCTGCGCCGTGATGTTGAGAAACGTCTGGCCCGTCGCGTCGAGCGCGAGGCCGCTCGCGCCCCAGCCGTTGTCGTCGCGCGCCGTGCCGCCGACGGCGATCATGCCGCTCTGCTGCGTGACCTGGCCCACCCACGTCGTGCCGCTGCGCACCGCGCCGTCGCCCGGCGCGCCGCCGAAGACGGCGAAGAGATTGCTCACGACATCGGGGAGCGACTCGAGCAGCCCGCTCTCGCCCCTGGCGGCCGCGGAAATCTCGATGACCGGCGCGGGCGGGAGTTCCTCCGCGACGGGCGCGGACCGCGCGACGCGGAGACCGGCGGCGGGGGGACGAGCGGGCGGCGAGTCGCGAAGCGGCCGCGGATCGGCACCGGCGGTCCACAGCGGTTCGAGATACGGGACGACCTGCGCGGCGGCGGGCGGCACGAGGCCGGCCGCCGCGGCGACCAGACCGGCTACCAGCGCGGAATGTCGGACGACACGGAGCATGGGCAACAGGGCGACGGGCGGGAGCCGGTGGCGGCGCTCAGCCTCCCTGCGCGGGGAAGACGATGGTCTTGTCCGCGGCGGTGCTGCCGGCCGCGCGCCGCTGCACGAAGACCGGCGTGCCGACCTTCAGCACGAAGCCGTTGCGGTCGGCCGGATCGCCGGCGAGCTGCCAGCGGTTGTTGGTCGTGTTGTAATAGAAGCCGAACCACGAGGCGCCGCTCCAGACGAAGAGCAGGTCGGCCTGGGAGGCATCGGCGCCGCCGCGCCAGCCGGCGGTGCGGTTGCCGGATTGCAGCGCAAGCGCGCCGAGCGTGATGTCGCCCGTCTGCATCGTGGCGAGGAAGGTGAAGGCATTCTCCGCGCGGGTGTGCACGGCGCGTTGCGGCGTCGCGAGCACGCGGCCGAGGACGGAGAGTTCGAGCGGCGTGGAGCCGCGGCGCGTGATCATGATCCCGCGGTCGGAACGGAGGAGGAAGTCGTTGCGGCTCGGGTCGGACTGGACGTCGAGGTCGCGGGCCCAGCGGTTCCAGGCGGTGTTGTAGTAGAAATTCAACCACGCGGCGCCGCCCCAGACCTGCACGACATCGGCCTGCAGCGGATCGGCCGCACCGTGGACGACGAGGGTGTCGCCGGGGGCGTTGGTGCCGAAGAAGGTCGCGAGCGTGTCGCCGGGCACGATCTCGTAGCGCGCACCGGCGGCGCCGGTCTCGACGCCGAGAGAGGCGAGGCCGAGGCCGTCGTCGGCCAAGTGGAGGCGCGTGGCGGTGTTGGCGGGCAGGTCGATGCGGAAGGTGCGGCCGGCGTGGACGCCGGACGTGAGGCGCAGGAAATACGGCGAGCCGGGGTTGGTGAACGCACCGGGCGTCCAGCGCGCGGCGCTGTTTTCCACGTAGCCGTCGCCGACGGCAGTGAGCACGCCGACGGTGCCGGTCTGGCGGCTGAGGCCGGCGTCGAAGGGCACGGAGAAGGAGCGCGTCTGCCCGGGCGGGATCGTCTGCACGACGTAGCCGACGGGGCGGGTGCGGCCCTGCTGGGCGAGGAGCGACGACGGGACGAGCGCGAGGCCGAGCAGAAGAGCCGCGCAAAGCGGCGAACGGAGGGGCAGGGCGGAGCGGTGCATGGTGGTGAGGGAGTGCAGCGGTAAAGGGGCGGGAGAAAGGGAAAGGGAGCGCGGCGGTGAAGCGGAGGGCGGATCAATGACCCGCCCCGCGTCAGTTGCCGGAGTGCGAATACGTGCGGAGGAAGAGTTCGACGTCTTTCACCGAGGCGACGAAGCGGTTCAGACCTTCGGCTTCGTTGGCGAGCAGGCTGTAGGCCGGGATCACGATCTTCCACCCGCCGTTCCACGCGCTGCGGCCGACGAGGCGGCTGCTGGTGAATTCGGACGGAATCGACGAGTAGAAGAACGCGGGGTCGCTGACGGGACGGAAAGCCTGGTGCTTGCGGAGAATCCAAGGCTGTTCGCTGAGCGTGCCGTTGGCGTTGTAGAACTGCGTCGTGGAGAAGGCGGTCGCGCCGAGGTTGAAGGGCAGCGGCAACGCCTGGTCGGCGACGTTCCAGGCGCGGACTTGGCCGGTGTCGCCGAGCGGCGGGGCGAGCATGTAGTCGGTGCCGGTCGGGATCAGGTAGACGTAGGGCGTGGCGTTGAGGCCGTTGGGCGCCGTGGTGTTGGGACTGCCGGCGTTCGGCGTGCCCTGGGCATAGGGGTCCATGCCGACGTAGCCCTTGAGCACGAGACCGACCGAGTAGATTTTCGTCGCGAAGTTGGACGGCGAGAAATTGTGGTCGCCGACGGCGGAGGGCAGACCGAAGAAATTCCGGCCGTGCTCGATGGTCGTGCGGAAGGGGATCACGATGCCGGGGACGACGCTGCCGTCGGGCTTGCGCAGGTTGCGGCAGTTGGCGGCGATGTCGGGATCGGCCATCAGGTTGCTCACGATGTGTTGCTCGAGGGTCTGCTGCCACGCGGCGTCGTCGTCGGTGCGCGTCGGGTCGTCGAGCAGGCGGAAGAGTTCGCGGCGCAGGGAGAAGAGCGTGCCGTTTTGATCCGGGTTGTTGATGCCGAGGCGGCCCTTGGCGACGGACCAATCGGCCTGGATGCGCGCCATGGTGCCGGCGAGGCCGGCGTCGCCGGTGGTGCTGACGGTGGCTTGGGGAGTGCCGCCGGTGAGATCGCCGAGGGCGCGGGAGGCGACGATCTTGTTGATCACGCTCTGGCCCGTCGTGCCGCCGAGGAGGCCGGTCTCGTAGTCGTAGGATTTCGCGGCGAGATAAGTATAACGCGCGGCGAGATCGAAGAGGGAGCGGTATTGCTCGAGGGCCTCGTTGCGGAAGGTGCGGAACGTAAGATCCTTCGTCCGGTAGCCCTGGATGAGGGCGGCGGCGCGCTGGCGGAAGATCTCGCGCTCGTCCTGCACGCGCTGACCTTCGGCGAGCACGGTGCGGATGCTTTCGGTCGCGCGCTGGAGGTTGTTGGCGAGCTGCGCAACCTCGAGGTATTGCTGCATGAGTTCCCGATAGAGGAGGCCGAACTCGTAGGCGACTTGAGCCTGCTGGTAGCTGAATCCGATTTCTTCCAAGTGGTAAGCGAGGTCCTTGGCCACCTTCTCCACCTGGCCATCCATCGCGCCGGCAGTCGCGATCAAGGCGATGCCCCCATATTTCAGGGCCTTGTCGATGGCAGTGCCCGCGGTCTTGACGCCCGAGCGGCCCGCGGAGGTGGCGTCGTTGGACAAGCCGACGGAAGTCGGCAACGCTTCGGCGGCGGCAGTAGCCGCCTTGATGGCCACTTCGCCTTTCTCTTTCAAATACTCTCCCAGGGCCAGCAGCGCCGCCTGGGTCGCGAGGAGCGCGGCCCGTTCGGTGTCAGCCTCGCGCTGGGAGCTGACGTAGTCCAGACGCGTGAGCACCATCTGGTAGTAGAGATCGTAGCGGCGCATGAACGCCTCCTGCTTGGCCTTGATCCGGTCGCCGCCCGCCAGCAGGGCGGTGCGCGCTTGATCGGCGTCGGCGAGTGCGCGCTGCAGCGTGCCGACGATGGCGCGCTGGCCCATCGAGTTGCCGCCCAGCCAGACATCCGAGAACTGGACGTAGCGGTCGGGCTCGAAGGTCACGGTCCGCGTGACGGTATCGAACTGATACACCTTGAGAATATCGTCCACCGAAACGTCCGTGAAGGTTTTGATATTGCCGGGGGACGGCGTGGAGATGGTGACAGTGCTGCCGGACTCGACGAACGCGCCATCCTTGCCGGTGGGGCGGTCGATGATGAACCATTCGAAGAGGTCGGGGCCGGTGTAGCCCTGCGCGTAGGTCTTGCCGACGCCGACGCTGGAGGTGTAGGGCGTGCCGTAGATTTCCTTGAGCTGGCGGACGAAGGCGCGCTCCTGGTCGACGATGGCGGCGTTGGAGCCGTCCAACTGATTTTCCTGCGAACGCAGCAGGCGCGTCATCTTGCCGGCCTGGTCGAAGGCGCCCTTGGCGTTGAGCGAGGCGCGGAGGGCGCGCTCGTAGATTTGCTCGTAGTGGGATTTGCCGGCCTTGAGGTCGATGGCGGAGATGTCGAAGGCGATGGCGCCGGGGCTGAGACCGAGGGGGTTCAGGTGGGCGTTGGCATTGTCCATCGTGCTCTGGAACGATTCGTTGAGGGCCGGAATCTCCTGCAGGGCGGGGACGGTGGTGCGGTCGATGATCTGGACGCCGGTGTGGTTCGGATTGGTGTCCTTGTCGGGCAGCATGGCGTTGCCGACGACCCAGTTGAGATAAGCGCCCTGCGAGGCGCGGGCCGCCCATTCGTCGAGGCCCCAGTGGCGGGTTACGTTGGTGCTGCTGTTGAACTTGCCGTCGCGGAAGTGCGACCAGCCGGAGGCCTGGTTGTCGTTGTAACTCTGCCGGTGGGTGAGCGCGAGGACCTGCTGGGCGGTGCGGGCGAGATTGGCGGCGGCCTCGGCGAACTTGCGCTCGTCGAAATAGTCGACGGCGACCGGGCGGCCGAGGACGAGGACGTTTTCGCTGCGCGGCGTCCAGGTGAAGTTCGGATTGGTGAGCAGGCGGTAGTAGCCGCCGATGGCGGTGAGGTAGTGGCCGTAGGCATCGCCGTGCGCCTGCGGGAACATGCGCTGCGCGTCGGCGGCATCGAGCTTGCCGTCGGCGGTGGTGCTGCCGGCTTTTTCGCGGATGTTGTAGTTGGTCGCGTAGAGCGCCTCGCCGGCATTGATGCCGCGCGTGTAATTCCAATAGAGGCGATTGTAGGCGGGAGAGACGTCGACGGCGGTGTTGAAATCGTCGCGGCCGCGGAGGAGCGCGAGTTCCTCCTCGAGGACGTTGGCGACCTGGCCCTCGAAGGAGAAGCGGGCGGTATTGACCTCGGTGAGCGAGACGGAGTCGTCGATCGAGATGGTGGGATTGGCGGCGTCGGCGTAGGCCTCGTTGCCGAGGACGGTGTAGAGATCGTTGAGGTAGCCGGCGGCGAGCAGGAGGGCGTCGTTGGCGGCGCCGTAGTCGTAGCCGGAGTCGATGCTCATGGCCTTCGCGCGGTTGAGCACGGTCTCGTAGATTTCGATCAGGCCGAAGGTGTCGATGGCGTCGAGCGTGAGGGCGATGTTGCCCTCCCAGCGGGTGCCGGCCTGCGTGAGGATGCTGACGTCGGTGTTGACGGTGTTGTTGCTGAGGTCGGTGACGCGCTGGTTGAAGGGATTGACGCCGGCGAGCACGCGCTTGATCCAGCCCTCGACGAGTTGCGGGGTGAGCCAGCGGGACCAGTCGGTGCCGGCGACATTGGTGACGCCGGCCTTCGGGCGGTAGCGCATCGTGAAGAAGTTGTCGGACATCACGAGCAGGGGGCTGCCGAGCGGGGCGGTGGGCGAGCCGCCGACGACGACCTCGTTGGTGAGCGTGCCGTTGGGGAGCTGCCACGGGGAGCCGACGACGGTGACGAGGTCGGTCTCGACCGTGCCGTGGAGCTGGAAGTTGATGCCGGACGAGGTGCCGATATCGGCGGAGGAGTAGAGCGCGACTTCGATGCGGTTGACGGTCTTTTGGAAGTAGCTCGGGTTGACCTCGAATTGCCGCGGGAGGCCGTCGGGCACGAGGCCGGTGGTCGGCAGGCTGTTGGTGAAGGAGGCGGGCGCCCGGTAGGCGAGAGCGGGCACGCTGTTCACGTAGAGGACGAAGCCGGTGAGATCGGCGATATCGGCGCCGAAGAAGACCTGGGCGGGGACGCCGGCGCTGAAATCGACGCCGTCGACCGAGCGCACGACGAGGCCGGGGCGCGTGACGCCGGCACCGGTGGCGGCGCCGGGCGCGCGGATCTGGACCGTCTGCGGGAGCGGCACGGCGGAGCCGGCGGCGTATTCGGCGGTGGTGGGCAACGCGCCCGCGGGCGTCTGCACCAGCTGCCAGGCGGTGCCGAGGCGCGGGGTCTTGGTGTAGGTGTAGATCGGCGGAGCCTTGCCGTCCTGCGGGGCGCCGTAGCGCCACTCGAAGTCGTAGAGCTCCGGGTGAGCGGCGAAGTCGCCGCTGTGGCGCAGAGTCACCTGCTCATCGAGCGGGTTCTTCGACGGGAGGACCTTGAGGTCGCCGGTGTAGAGCTGCGGCGTGACCTTGAAGACCTGCACGGAGACGGGTTCGCCGCTGGGCTGGAAGGCGCGACCGTTGCCAAAGACCATCGTGACCCAACCGCTGCCGCTGCCGGTCGCGGTGACCGAGTAGCCGGCGACGGCGGTATCGGCGTTGTCGATGAGCGGGAGCGTCATCGCGCCGACGGAGACCGGGGAGCCGTTGGGTTTGTAGGAGCCGATCTTGTCGGGGTCCTCGATGAAGGTTTCGACCTTGGTGGTGAGACCGTTGAGGGCGGCGAGCCAGAGGGAGCGATTGGGATCGCTGTTCGACGGGAGCGCCTCGAGCAGCGCGCGGTCGCCGGGCGCGAGGGTGTTCAACTGGAGATAGTCTTCGCCGGCGACCTCATCGACGAACTTGCCGACGAGGACGAGCGAGCCCTTCACGCCGCGGGACGGATCGTAGTAGAAGCGCGTCTGGAGATGGGCCGGGAGGCGCTGGAAGTAGGTCTTGCCGCCGCTGGCCGTGGTCAGAATGGACGTCGGGAGCGCCTGCAGATCGCCGGTGCCGCCGAAGGCGAAAACTTTTTCGCGGAGCGGATCGTGGAGCACGACGCTGGGCACGGCGGCGCCGCCGTTGGCGATGGATTGCTGGTAGAACACCTCGGCACTGGCCTGGCCGAGCACGGCGGGAAGGCCGAATTTCGGGAGCGTGAGCGTCTCGGCCACGCGGAGGGTCGGCGCGTTGTCGGGCCAGCGCGGGCGATAGGTGATCGACAGCGACGTGCCGGTGACGGGGTGACCTTGGGGCACGCCGCCGGAGAGCGGGCGCAGATAAGGCAGCGCGGTGCCGACGGCGGGCTGAGCGATGCCGGGGAAGTGGAACCCCTCGCGCATCGTATAGTAGAACTGCATCTGGAGCGTGGGGCTGCCGCCGGCGTGCGGGCCGCGGTAGACCCAGTTGTAGCCCTTGCGGTCCTCGAAGGTGAACTTCGTGTAGGCGGCGGGGCCTTGGTGCGCGGTGTCGGGCACGCCGTCGACCTCGAGGTTCTTCGATTTGCCGCCGGGGCCGAGCGGCAGCGGCATGAGCGGCATCGGCATCGGCGCCTGCACGATGGTGCCGGCGGTGATCGGATAGTCGAAGCGGTGGGTGGTGTTTTCGCGGAGGATCCGGAAGACGCTCATCGCGGGGCGGCCGTCGACGGGCGAGGTGTAGCTCAGCAGCGCGAAGGGCTGCGAGGTGAAGGTCGCGCTGTTGTTGGCGGTGACATTCAGATCGTCGCGGAGGGCGTAGACGCGGCCGTTGAGCAGGAGCGCGTGTTCTTCGTTGGGATTGAAGCCGCGCTGCGAGCGTTCGTTTTGGATGTAGACGGAGCCGGCGATTTCCGAGGGCGCGAGGTCGCCGGAGCCGGCATTCGAGGCGAGGACGATTTCGCGGGGGGCGCTCGGGTAGCCGATCGTGTAGGTGCCGACCTTGGCGGGCACGTGGAACGGCGCGAAGGTGGCGCTGGGCGGCGTGATTTTCTTCAGCCACCATACCTTGAGCGTGTTGGCCCCGGGGATCGCGTTGACGGGGATGATGGCGCCGCGCTCGGCGGCGGTGACGCCGGCGGTGAGCGGGTCGATGTAGCCGGCGGGAAAATAGGAATCGCTGAAGCCGGGGCCGGCCTCGATGTGGCCGGCGATGGAATACTCGCTCGACGGCGGGAGGAGTCGCTCGCCGACGGTGGCGGTGCCGGTGAACCCGGAGGAGGCGCCGTCGGATTGCTGGAAGCCGCTGCGGGTATCGGCCTGCGTGTAGAGGCGGACATACCAGACCTCGGTGCCGTCGGTAAAACGGAGGAGCGCGCGATTGAGGCCGTCGTAGGTGCCGGTGGACGGGAAGGAGACGACGAAGCGCTGGGAGGCGGCGTCGATCTTGGCCTCGGTCTGGGCGGTGTCGTCCTGAAACAGGACCTGCGGAAGCTGGCCGGGAGGAAACTGGATGCCGGTGGTGACGGTGCTGCCGGTGCCGGCGACGGTGTTGTGGGCGTAGGCGTTGAGGCCGGTGGGCCAGGACATGGCGTAGGCGTTTTTCGCCTTGGGCCAGAGGAGATTCACGGCCGCGGTGCCGGGGCCGGTGTCGGCGGAGATGGCGGCGTTGGCGCGCTCCAGCCAGTAGAAGATCACACGGTCGGGATTGTTGTTTTCGCGCTCGGCGTAGTATTCCGAGACGCCGTCGGGGCGGGTGATGTTGCCGTAGTAAGCCTGGCCTTCGGAAATCGCCGAGGCGACGGGGGCGGCGATCCACTCCGAAGAACCGTCGAGCGGGAGCTGGCGGCCCTGCGGATCGCGGGGCAGGAGGCGCTCGCCGAGGTGGACCTCGGTGTTGATCGTGGGGGCGACGCGGACGATCTCGACGATATCGGCGCCGAGGAAGGTGTGGACGTTGGTGGAGCCGGCTTTGAGCTTGCCGAGATATTCCACGAGAATGCGGCCCTCGACGTTGTAGGCGTGGAGCTGGCCGATGCCGGAGATCTTTTCAAACCACAGGGTGCGCCTTTCGGCCGGGGCGGTGATGGCGGGATCGGTGGTGACGGAGACGCCGACGGGTTTGTATTCCGCGGAGACCAGGGCGGGCACGGCGCCGTTGTAGATCGGGTTGGCGGCTTCGATGTTGCCGGCGGGCACGTTGACGATGGGCCCGTTGAAGCTGCGCTCGGTCCAGAAAATGGTGCGCGGGGGTTTTTGGGTGGCGGAGGAGACGGCGAAGGTTTCTTCGCGGAAACGGTAGCGCAGGCGCGTATCGGTGCCGCTGGCGACGGGCAGGCGGCTGACCCAGACGATGGTCACGCGGCCGGACTGCGAGGCGAAGGTCTTCTCGGCGTGGGGGCTGTAGTAAAAGGCCGGCGTGGTGCCGGCGGGGACCTTGGGGGCGGCGTCCTGCGGACCTTCGAGGTGGGTGAAGGTTTCGCCGGGCTGCACGGGTTGGACGCGCCAGTAGTTGGAATCGGCGGCGAGCGGGGCGCCGGCATCGTCGGTGGTGGGCGCGGTGATGACATCGCCGAAGAGGTAGCGC
>JBILLY010000126.1:0-9285 GCA_044375835.1 Opitutaceae bacterium | reverse complement strand
CACGTCGATGTAGCCCTTGATGTTGTCCGTGCCGAAGAGCTTGCGCTCGGCGAACGCGAACAGACCGCGGTTGTCGCGGCGGGGATACGACATCGAGAATTCGTTGAAGTTGAACGCGGACGAACGGCCGCCGGTGTAGTTGAAACCGGTGGCGGGCGTGGCGCCGTTGTTGCTCGTCGCGGAGGGCGAGGCGGCGAAGATGTTGGCTGCGGTGCCGGCCGGCAGCGAGGTGGCGGGCACGCCGGCGGCGAGGGCGACAGCGCGGGTGATCTGGAGGTTCAGCGGGCTCGAGTTGGAGCTGAGGAACGGCGGGATCTTCGAGTATTCGCGGTCCGAATTGAAGATCGCGTTCTTCTTCGAGTAGTTGAAGCCGACCATGGCGCTGGCTTTGTCGGTCTGCGCGCCGGTGATGATCGAGGCGTTGAACTCGCCCGAGTCCTTGTTGGTCGTGTTGCCGTAGGTGATCGTCGCGGTCGTGCCGTCGATGCCGCGCTTGAGCTTGATGTTGACCACGCCGGCGACCGCATCGGCGCCGTAAATGGCCGACGCGCCGTCCTTGAGGACTTCGATCGTGTCGACGGCGGCGAGCGGGATGGAGTTGAGGTCGACGAAGGCGGTCGTGCCGCCGTTACCCACCGGGTAGCTGGCGACGCGGCGGCCGTTGATGAGGACGAGGGTCGCCTCGGCACCGAGACCGCGGAGCGAGATCGACGACGCGGCCGGGGTGAAGCCCGTGGCGTTGTTCGAGATCGGGACCGAGCCGCCGTTGGAGACGGTGATCTTCTGGAGGAGTTCGGCCGTGTTGGTCATGCCGGACTCGTCGATGACTTTGCTGTCGATGCGAACGACCGGCGAGATGCCGGCGCTGAAGGCCGTCTCGGTGGTCGGGATGTAGGAGCCCGTGACGACGAACTTGTCGAGCTTCTGGACTGGCTGGGACGAAGCGGCGGCTTGCGCCTGCGCGTTCGAGGTCAACATGGCGCTCGCCGTGCCCAAAGCGGACAGCGAGGCCAACAACTTCCGCGTGCGGAGGTTCATGGTTTTTTCGTTGGTTGTGTGGTTGTGGTAGTCAGCCCACGCGGCTTCCGCCGCATATGCTTGCGGTGAACCAACGACAGTCTGCGACAAACAGGCAACATTTTTGAGGCCAACTGCACTGGGGTTGCGCCGGCCGGGGTTCGCGGCGGAGCCGGTCCCGCAATCGGCGCCGGGTCGCGAGTCGCCGCATCCGGACACAAAAAAGCCCGCCGGCGACCGCCGGCGGGCTCGGGAAGCGCAGAACGAAGCGTCCGCTCAGAATTTATACTGGCCGCTGATATACCAGAGGCGGCCGATCGGGCTGTAGGTCGAGACGTCGGCGTTGGACTCGTTGAAGGCCTGGGGCGAGAGCGACGGCATCTTGTCCGCCAGATTGTTCACGCCCACGCTGACCTTCAGGCCGCCGACCCAGCGGCGCCAACCGGCATCGCTCGAGTTCTTGGTGAAGGTGTAGGAGCCGGCGAGGTCCCACGTGGAGTAGGAAGCCACGGGACGGCGCGTGAGCGTGGCGCTCGAGGCAAACGTGATACCGCCGGGCCCGATGTCGGTGAGTTTGTCGATGTAGGTGTTGCCGATCATGGCGGACCAGGGGCCGCTGCTCCAATCGAGCGTCGTATACCAGCGCATGCCGGGGACGGCGCCTTGGGCACCGGTGCCGCCGTTGGTCACGTGGCCGGCATACTCGTAGTAGCGCTGCGAGGGGAGCGCCTGGAACTGATAGTCGATGAAGAACGTGCCCGTCGTGCCGGCCTTGAACTTGCCGAACTCATTGGCCGGGAAGGCATAATTCACCGCGACGTCGAGGGCTTTCACCTTCTGGCCGGCGATGTTGATGTTCGTGTCCGTGACGAAGATCAGGCTGGCGGAGTTGCCGGAGCGGAGGAAGGTGCCGAGCTGGCCGGGCGCAGTGACGCGGGAGGCCGTGGTCGTGAGGGTGGTGTCCGGATTGGTCGCCCAGTTGCCGATCGTGACTTGGCTGAAGTAGGGCGACGCCGTGCCGAGGGCATCGACGCTGCGGAGGATCTCGGTCGTGCCGGCCGAGCCGACGAGCTGGTTCTGCTTCACCTGGACGTAGTCGACGGTGACGGTCAGGCCCTTGATTTCCTTGGGGGAATACGAGAAGCCGAGGGAGCGGGTCTTGGCATCGGAGGGCTTCAGGTTCGGGTTGGAACCGCTGCGGGACTGAGCTTGGCCGTTGAGGCCGAAAACGTTCGGGATGACGGCGGTCGCGGTGAAGCCCTGCGTGGTGGGCCCGAACAGCGAGAAGAGCGTCGGGGCGGTGAAGGCTTCCGAGTAGGTGCCGCGCGCCGTGAACGTGCTGTCGAAAGGCTGCCAGCGGATGCCATACTTCGGCACCTTGGATTCGCCGGCGTCGCTGTAGTCTTCCATACGGTAAGCGGCGCTCAGTTCGATGAGGCGGGCGCCGACGATGCCTTGGCGCTCGCTGGTGATCGGCACGCGGACTTCGGCGAAGCCGGCCTTGATCTCGCGGTTGCGGCCGAACGGATCGAAGAAGGTCGAGCCCTGCCAGCGGCCAGCGGTCGGGCCGGAGCTGCGGGAATTGGCGTCGGGCTGGCCGACGAGGGTTTCCTTGCGATAGTCGTAGCCGAGCGCGGTGCCGATCGGGCCGGCGGGCAGCTCGAAGATGTTGCCGGCGATCTTGGCGTCGATCTGGGTCAGGTCGCTGTCGAAGACCGAGGTCGAGACGCCGAAGAGGTTGGCGATCGAGGCGGCTTCGACGCCGGCCGGGCGCGCGAAGATATCGAGCGCGGGCTGGAGGACACTGTTGGAGGCGTTCACGGCCGCCTGATACTGGGCGAGGGTGTTGAGCCCGAGGGGCGCACCGAAGTCGCGGAAGACGCGGGCAAAACGGCCGCCGACCACCTGGTTGCCGCTTTGGTCGTAACCGCCGGCGATCGCGAGCTGCAGGTTGGGCCCGTAGATCACGTTGGCATTGTCGCTGACGAGGCGGTTGGCGTTGTAGTTGTAGCCGACGCTCCACTTGTAGCGCTTGGCGATCTCACCGCTCAACTCGGTCGCCATGTGCTTCAGCGTGCCCTCGTTGTAATACTGGCGGGGCTTCGGCACGTAACGGAACGCGGCAAAGATGCTCGAACGCGTCGGGTTGTAAGGCGAGTTGACCGGGACCGTCGAGGTGGTCGGCTGTGCGGCCAGCTGGGAGAAGCTCTTGCTCTCCGAGTAGAGACCTTCAACCGAGAGCTGCAGCGTGTCGGGGATCAGCGTGATGCCCGCGGCGAGCGACATCGACGACTTCTTCGAGTCGAAGAGCAGCGTGACGAGGGGCGCCAGGTCGAAGGAATCGGCGATCGGCTGGAAGGCCGAGGCGGGATAGACGCCGGAGGCCTGCAGCGCCGCGAGGTCGGCCGCGGTGGCGGCGGGACCGGTCGGGACGGCGAGGCGGGGCGAGTTCAGGTCCGAGCGCAGGAAGTTCGTCGGGAAATTCGCGCTGGAGGAGCTCACGGCACCCGAGATCGTGGCCGTGCGGCCGCGGATCGGGCTGGAGAACGGGCGATTGGACTGCATCAGCGGGGACGACTCGGACTGCGAGGCGGACACCGTGAGGCTGATGCCGGGGCGCTTGGCGCCCACGACCACGTAGCCGGACTTCTCCTCGTAATCGCCGTCGCGGGTCGAGAAGGCGTAGCGCAGACCGGCCTCGGCGCCGTTGAAGTCGTTCCGGAGTTTCACGTTCACCACGCCGCCGACGGCATCGGAACCGTAGATCGCGGACGCACCGTCGGTGAGGACTTCGATCGACTGCACGGCGGCGATCGGAATCTGGTTGAGGTCGACGAAGCTGCGGCCGCCGCGGCCGTTGGCACCGTTGGTGGGAAGACGACGGCCGTTGAGGAGGACGAGGGTGTCCAGATTGCGGAGCGCCACATTGGAGCCGCCGTAAGTGCCGGCGACGCCGACGTTGGAGTTGGTCGAGCCGAGGTTGCCGTTGCCGGCAAAGATCGGCATGCGCTTCTGCAGCACTTCGAGCAGGTTGGTGTCGAGGCCGGTGGCTTCGAGGTCAACCCGGCCCAAAATCGTCACCGGCACCGCGAGCGCATCGCCGGCCGTGGGGATGTTGGAGCCGGTCACGACAAACTTCTCGAGCGTGATCTCAGCCGTTTTGCTGGCTTGTGCCGGGGCCGTCTGGGCCACCGCCGTCGAAAGCAGGCTGGCGCCCAAAACAGGGCAAAGCACAGCCCGCGTAATCCTCGCGGATCGGGTGTTCATAGTTCAGGTAGGTTGTTGTGGAGGGGGCCAAAGCGGCGGGGACGCCGCATTCGCTTGGGCGCCACAAAGTGACAGGTTTGTCATTTCTCAAGGGAAAATCGGTGAACAACCGCGGGGCGCGTTCCCGCCCGGCGGCTTTCCCGCGCTTGCCTTTGCCGGAGCGGACGCCGACTTGAAGCCGGCATGAAGGAACTCCAGGCCATCGTCGCCGCGCTGACCGCGGACGGCGCTCCGGCGCACGTCATGGCCACGCTCGTCGGCGTCGAAGGCTCCTCCTACCGCCGGCCCGGCGCCCGACTGATTGTCGCCCCCGACGGCCGGCGGACGGGCTCGATCAGCGGAGGCTGCCTGGAGGAAGATGTCTTGGCCCGCGCCGCCCGCGTCCGCGCCACCGGCGGGCCGGAAGCCGTCGTTTACGACACCACCTCCGAAAACGACCTCGTCTGGGGCGTCGGTCTCGGCTGCCACGGCGTCGTGCGCGTGCTGCTCGAACCTCTCCCGCCCCGTCCCGCCTGGGCCGTGGCCCTCGCGGCCGGATTCGCCGCCCGCCGCTCCACCCGCCTCGCCGTCACGCACGACGGCACCGCGCCATCGACGTGGGGCACCGCACTCGCGTCCCCCGGCCCCGCGGTTCCCGACGCAGGGAGCATCCCGGCTATCCCCGCGGACGCCGCGCCGGCCGGGGTGTTTCACGAAGAAATCCCGCCGCCCACCGCGCTGTGCATTTTCGGCGCCGGCGACGACGCCCAGCCGCTCGCCCGCCTCGCCGCCGAACTCGGTTGGCCTGTGACCGTCGCCGACCCGCGCCCGGCCATGGCGACGGCCGCACGCTTTCCCGGCGCCCACCGCTTGATCGCCGCCCCCTGCGATACCCTCGTCGCCCGCGCCGCGCCCGACGCCGCCACCGTGGCCGTCGTCATGACCCATCACTACGTGCACGACGTGCCGTTGCTCCGCGACCTGTCCGCCCTGCCCCTCCCCTACCTCGGCCTGCTCGGCCCGAAAAAACGCGCCGAAAAAATCCTCGCCGACCTCGCCGCCGCCGGCACCCCGGTCCCGCCCGCCGCCGCCGCCCGGCTGCATGCTCCGGTCGGTCTCGATCTCGGGGCCGACGCCCCCGAGCAGGTCGCCCTCGCCATCCTCGCCGAGATCCAGGCCGCGCTCACCGGCCGCTCCGCCCGCCCGCTCCGCGAACGCACCCGCCCCATCCATGAGTGAAACCGCCCCCGCGCCCTTCCGCTACGGCGTCGTGATTCTGGCCGCGGGCGCCAGCACGCGCATGGGCTCGCCCAAACAACTGCTGCCGCTCGACGGCCGCCCGCTTGTCGTGCGCGCCGCCGAAGCCGCCCTCGCCACCCCGGCCTGGCCCGTCGTGGTCGTGCTCGGCGCCCAGGCCGAAGCGATCCGGCCCGCCCTCGCCCGCCTGCCGGTGCTCATCGCCGACAATCCCGCCTGGGCCGAAGGCATGGCCGCGTCGATCCGCACCGGCATCGCCACGCTCCGGCAGTTTTCCCGCGGGCTCGACGCCGCCCTCCTCGCGCTCTGCGACCAGCCCGCTTTTTCCGCCGCCACGATCGAGACACTTGTCGCCGCCCAGGCGCGCACCGGCCGCAGCATCGTGGCCGCACGCTACGGCGGACGGCCCGGAGCGCCCGCGCTGTTTCTCCGCGAACATTTCCCCGCGCTCGGCGCGCTGACCGGCGAGGAAGGCGCCCGCGCGCTCCTCAACGGCGACCCCGCCCGCATCGCCGCGGTCGACCTGCCCGAACTCGCCCTCGACCTCGACACGCCGGCCGACGTCGCCGCGTTCACGCGGCCGGTGTAGCCGCGGGCATCCAGGCACCGGCCTTTGGCGGAGCACCCGACTCCGTTTCCGCTCCCTCGGCGCCCGCCGCCTCGTCGCGCCGGCGCGTCCGGCCCTACAGCCGCGCCTTCAGCTCCGTCGCCCGCGCCAACGCCGCCGCGACCGTCGTGTCGCGCACCGTGAAGTGCCCCATCTTCCGCCCGCGCCGCGGCTCCGTCTTGCCGTAGAGGTGCAGCTTCGCCCGCGGCGCCGCGAGAATCGCCGCCCACTCCGGCTCGCGCCGCGCATCGCCCGCCGCCGGGCCGTCGCCGCGCACGAACCACGCGTCGCCGAGGATATTCACCATCACGCTCGGCTCGCGCACCGCCACCGCGCCGAGCGGCAACCCGCACACCGCCCGCACATGCTGCTCGAACTGGCTCGTCTCGCACCCGTCGAGCGACCAGTGCCCGCTGTTGTGCGGCCGCGGCGCGAGCTCATTGACGAGCACTTCGCCGTCGCGCGTGACGAACATCTCCACCGCGATCAGGCCCACCACCCCGAGTTTTTCCGCGATCGCCAGCGCCAGCGTCTCGGCCGCGCGCGCCGTCGCCGCATCGATCCGCGCCGGCACGATCGAAAAATCCAAAATGTGGTGCGTGTGGATATTCTCCGCGACGGGAAACGCCCGCGCCTCGCCCGTCGTGCTGCGCGCGACGATCACCGAGACTTCGCACGCAAACTCCACCCAGCGCTCCACCACGCAGCGCCGGCCGCGGAAGGTCGCGACCGCCCGCTCGAGGTCCGCCGCGCTCGCCAGCTTCATCTGCCCTTTGCCGTCGTAGCCGAAGTCCGCCGTCTTCACCACGCAGGGCAGCCCCACGTCCGCCACCGCGGGCGCGATGTCGCCGTCGAGCGCCTCCGCGTAGCGCGCATGCGGGATGCCCTGCGCGCGCAGCCACGCCTTTTCGCGCTGCCGGTTCTGCGTGATGTGCAGCACCTCCGCCCGCGGGTGCAGCGGCACCAGCGGCGCGATCGCCGCCAGCGGGGCCGACGGGATGTTCTCGAACTCGTAGGTCACGACGTCGCACTCGCGCGCAAACGCCGTCAGCGCCGCCGTGTCTTCGTAGCTCGCGTTGACCTCCTTGTTCGCCACCGCGCCCGCCGGACACGGGCCCGCCGGCTCGAACACATGCACGCGGAAACCCAGCGACTGCGCCGCCTGCGCCAGCATGCGCCCGAGTTGTCCGCCGCCGAGGATGCCGAGGGTCTGGCCGGGAAGAATCATGAGGAAACGCGAGCTGAAAGCCGGGACTCCGGCGCCGCAAGCCCCGGCTCCGTCACCGCGCCGGCATCACGCCCGCCTCGCCCCAAGCTCCGCGCGCGCTTCTCCCCGCCGTCACCGTCCGTCTCTCGGCTCCGGACTCTCGGGTCCGGGCGCTCGCCTCCGGGCACCCCGCCGCGCCCCCGCCGTCCCCGCCGCTCAGCGCGCGCCGCCCGCCTTGGGCAGGTCCGCCGCCAGCACCTTCGCCGTCTGCGCCGCGCGAAACTGCTTCCACGCCGCCTTCACTTTCTTGTCCTGCAACGCCACCAGCGACGCCGCGAACAGCGCCGCGTTGATCGCCCCCGCCTTGCCGATCGCAAAGGTCGCCACCGGCACCCCGCCCGGCATCTGCACGATCGAGAGCAGCGAATCCATGCCCTTCAGCGCGTGCGACTCCACCGGCACGCCGAGCACCGGCAGCGTCGTCATCGAAGCCGTCATGCCCGGCAGGTGCGCCGCCCCGCCCGCCCCCGCGATGATCGCGCGCAGCCCGCGCTCTTCCGCCGTGCGCGCATAGTCGAACATCAGTTCCGGCGTCCGATGCGCGCTCACCACGCGCTGCTCAAACGGCACACCCAGCGCGTCCAGCTGCGCCGCCGCATGCTGCATCGTTTCCCAATCCGACGTGCTGCCCATGATGATCCCGACGAGAGGTTTGGCCATGCGCCGCAGCCAACCCGCCGCCCCCGCCGCCCGCAACGGCGAATCCACCCCATGACGCGCCCGCCCGCGCCGCCCGCGTTGCCATCGCCTCCGCGCCCGTGCCGCCCACGCTCCCGCGCCGCCCAACCCGCGCCGCCATGTCGTTTCGCCCCGCCGCCGTCCCCGCCGCCTCCGCCTTCCCCTCGTCGCACCGTATCCGGCATTTCGGATACATCCTCGCCGCCTTCGCCGCCGCCCTCCTGCTCGCCGCGCCCGCCGCCGCCCGCACCCTCCGGCTCTTCACCGTCGGCAACAGTTTTTCCAACAACGCCGTCCGCCACCTGCCCGAACTCGCCCAAGCCGGCGGCCACGAACTCATCCTCGGCAAGGCCGTCAAGGGCGGCTGCTCCCTCCAGCAGCACTGGGACGCCGTCGAGGCTTGGCGCGCCGACCCCGCCGACCCGAAAGCCAAAATCTACACCGGCGGCGTCTCCCTCGCCGAGGCCCTCGGCAACGGCACCTGGGACGTCATCACGATCCAGCAGAATTCGCTGAACTCCACCGACGTCGCGACCTACCGCCCCTTCGCCGCCAAACTCCACGCCCACCTCAAGGCCGCGCAACCCCGCGCCGAGATCGTCGTCCACCAGACCTGGGCTTACCGCGTCGACGCCGCCCGCTTCGGCCAGGTCGCCCCCGGCCGCCACGCCGCCGACCAGGCCGAGATGTATCGCCTCGCCCGCGCCGCCTACCACGAGATCGCCGGCGAACTCGGCCTCCGCCTCATCCCCGTCGGCGACGGTTTCTGGCGCGTCGATTCGGATCCGGCCTGGCGCTACCGCCCCGACCCGGCCTTCGACGAAAAATCCGCCGTCCACCCCGCCCTCCCGGACCAACGCCACTCGCTCCACGTCGGCTGGCGCTGGGACGCGAAAAAGAAACTCGGCAAGGACGCCAACCACGCCGGCCCCGCCGGCGAATACCTCGGCGCCCTCGTCTGGTATGCGTTTCTCTTCGGCGAATCGCCCGAGCCCCTCGCCTACGTGCCCCGCGGCGTCGATCCCGCGTTCGCCGCCCACCTCCGCCGCGTCGCCTGGGAAGTCGTGCGGTCCGCCGCTCCGCCCGCGCCCGCCCCGCGCCGCTGAGCCCGGGCGGTCCCGGCGCCCCCGCCGGCCCCTCCCGCGTCCGTATCCATCCCAGCCCCACCGGGCCGGAAACCCGCGCGCCGCGGCCGCCGCCGCGATTGGGCCTC
>JBILLY010000125.1:0-9294 GCA_044375835.1 Opitutaceae bacterium | reverse complement strand
GGCGGCCAGCGCCTCGTCTGGCTCAAGGACGTCAACTTCCTCGCCGACACCGTCACCGGCCGCGCCGAGAGCACGCTCAAGCTCGTCGAGGACCTCCAGGCCATCCTCGCCTCGGTCAACCCGGCCGAGACCCTCGTCCTCATCACCGCCACGCCCCTCGACCGCCGCCGCTCCTTCCCGAAGTGGTGCGAGAAAAACGCCGACTTCGCCCTCGTCGGCGGCGACGGCGACAGCGCCGGCGAAGCCCTCGCGGGCGTCGCGCTCGCCGAGGCCAAGGCCTTCGGCGCCGCCTTCGCCCCCGGCGCCGTCGAACTGCTCCTCGCCAAAGTCGGCGCCAACACCCGCCTCGTCGTCGAGGAGACGCGCAAACTCGCCACCTACGCCCAGGTGCCGGGTGCGTCGGCCAAGGACGCCGCCGGCGCCGCGCCCGTCGTCATTGAGGAAGCCCACGTCGCCGAGCTCACCCCCAACGTCGCCGAGGGCGATTTCTTCGAGGCCGCCGAGGCGTTTTTCAGCGGCGACCTCAAGTGGACCCTCGCCGCGCTCCACCGCCATTTCTTCACCGGCGGCGACGCCCGCCCCGTCATCAGCGCGCTGCAGAATCGCAACCGCCTCCTGCTCCAGATCCGCGCCTCCGTCGACGCCGGCGAGATGCGCATCGGCTCGCGCGGCCTCGACGGCTTCCCCCGCGCCCAGGCCGCGCACGGCGCCAAGTTCGTCGGCGCGACCGAGAAGAACTCCTTCAACCTCTTCACGCAGAACCCTTGGTATCTCGGCAAACTCGCCGGCAGCGCCAAGCTCCCGAGCCTGCGCCGCCTGATCGACAACCAGCAGGAGTTCATCGTCGCCTTCGAGCAGATCGTGCAGCGCCCCCACGAACAGGAGGAAGTCCTCCGCGAAATGACCGTCCGCTGCCTCGCGGCCTAGCGCCCGCCCCGCGCCCTGCCGCTCCGTCCGCTGTGGCTCGCGCTCGCGCTCACCGCGGCCGCGGCGCCCAATCCTCCTCCCACAGAAATCCCGCCACCAGCTCGCTGAGCCCGATGCCCACGTGCTCGCGCAGCGCCCGGTCGCCCGCGTCCGCCGGCTGCGCGTCCCGCACGAAGCGCCAGAACGCGTCCCGCCCGGCGCCGTAGTCGTTCATCACCTGGCGCACGAGCACCACCGCCAGGTTGTAGCTTACCTTCTGCGCGTCGCCCGGCAGGTGAAACGATCGCCCCGACCAGAAGTCCTGGATCGTCTCCGGGGTCCAGTAGTCCGCGTGTTTTTCCATCATCTCGCGGTTCAGCTCGAAGGGCGCCCAGCTCACCAGGTCGTATTCGAGCATCTGCGTGATGCCTTCGTTCAGCCACGCCGGCAGCGGCAGATGCGCCACGCAATCATGGATCAGCTCGTGCACGAGCGTGGGGTGGATCGCCACCAGATCGTGCGACGGCAGCACGATGTGCGGCACGCCGCGCGGGACGAACATGCCGCCCGAGTCCGCCAGCTCGCGCTCCTCCTCCGGCGCCGCGGCCGCGGTGAAATGCGCGTAGTCGTCGCGGTCGCCGAAGATGACCACCAGGTGCTTCGGGCGGTCGCGCGGCGGACCCGCGTGAACCAGCGCGCGCAACACCCGCGCCCGCGTTTCCTCGAGGAACTGCAGCACCCGCTTGATCGGGTCGACCTTCGGCACCGACAGCAGAAGAAAGTTCGTCGACTCGCTGATCGCATGCGGCGCGCGCATCGCGGGGATCAAGAGATTCAGCCACCGCCGGCTCAGCGCGTAGTGCGCGGCAGGCCGGTCCGCCGCCGGCACCTCCGTCAACCACGCCGCGACCGCCGCGGCATCGAAATTTGGAAATCGCCCGCCGAGCTCGAAGAGCCGGCGGTCCTCCGGCAGGGGAACCGGTGTCGGCGGGATCTGCGCGGCGACGGAATTGCCCATGGTGAGCACGCTGTCGGATCGCCACGCGCCGGGCGAGCCGCTCCTGCGTCACCGTTCGCGCCGCCCGCCCATCCTTCACTCCGTCCCCCGCCCCGCACCGCCCCTTTTTCCCATCGCCAACTCCGCCGCCCCGCCGCATATCGCTCCCCTTTGCCGTGAACGCTTCCACCGCTCCCGCCCGCCCGGCGGTCTCCTCCGCTCCAGTCGCCGCCGCCGCTCCCGCCGATGCCTCCGCCGCGGCCGCCGATACCGCGATCCCCAACGTCCTCGCCGAGCGCTACGCCTCGCCCGCGATGAAGGCCATCTGGTCCCAGCACGGCCGCGTCGCCCTCGAGCGTGATTTCTGGATCGCCGTCATGAAGGCCCAGCGCGACCTCGGCGTCGCCATCCCGGCCGAAGCGATCAAGGACTACGAAAAGGTAAAGGACCGCATCGACCTCGCCGCCATCGCCCGCCGCGAACGCGTCACGCTCCACGACGTCAAGGCCCGCATCGAGGAGTTCTCCGACCTCGCCCAGCGCCAGTTCATCCACCTCGGCCTCACCAGCCGCGACCTCACCGAGAACGTCGAGCAGCTCCAGGTTTTCCGCGCCCTCAAGCTCATCCATTTCAAGGCCGCCGCCGCCCTGCTCGCGCTCGCCCGGCAGGCCGAGGCCCACCGCGACCTGATGATCACCGGCCGCACGCACAACGTGCCCGCGCAGCCCACCACCCTCGGCAAGCGCCTCGCGATGTTCGGCCAGGAACTCCAGCTCGCCGCCTCCCGCATCGAAGAGCTGCTCGCCCGCTACCCCGTCCGCGGCCTCAAGGGCGCCGTCGGCACCCAGCTCGACCAGCTCACCCTCCTCGGCGGCGACTCCGCCAAGGTCGACCAGCTCGAGGCCCGCGTCCTCCGCCACCTCGGTTTTCACGCCTCCTTCGGCGCCGTCGGCCAGGTGTATCCGCGCAGCCTGGACTTCGACACCGTCACCGCCCTGCACCAGCTCGGCGCCGCCGCCGCCAGCTGCGCCACCACGCTCCGCCTCATGGCCGGCGCCGGCCTCCTCACCGAGGGCTTCCAGGCCGGCCAGGTCGGCTCCTCCGCCATGCCGCACAAGGTCAACGCCCGCAATTGCGAGCGCATCTGCGGCTTCTCCACCATCCTCGGCGGCTACGTCGCCATGACCGGCGCCCTCGCCGGCCACCAGTGGAACGAAGGCGACGTCTCCTGCTCCGTCGTCCGCCGCGTCGCCTTGCCCGACGCCTTCTTCGCCATCGACGGCGCCCTCGAGACCTACCTCACCGTGCTCCGCCAGATGGAGGTCTTCCCCGCCGCCGTCGCCGCCGAGAACGAGCGCAACCTCCCCTTCCTCGCCACCACCACGATCTTGATGGAAGCCGTCAAACGCGGCGCCGGCCGCGAGACCGCCCACGAGGCGATCAAGGAACACGCCCTCGCCGCCGCGAAAGCCCTGCGCTCCGGCGACGGCGACGCCGACCTCCTCTCGCGCCTCGCCGGCGACCGCCGCATCGGCCTCGGCAAGAAAGCCCTCCAGGCGATCCTCTCCGAAAACGCGCGCTTCGTCGGCGCGGCCCCGCACCAGGTCGACGCCTTCGTCGCCGACGTAAAACCCTTCGCCAAGCGCCACAAGGGCGCCGCCGACTACCAGCCCGGCAAGCTCCTCTGATCCCGCCGGGCGGGTCGCCGACCCGCCCGTCCGCGCTGCCCCGCCATCTCCCGTGAACGCTACCCTCCGCCGACGTCAGGTAGGGCGAGGCGTCCCCGCCGAGCCGTCGCGGCACAAGGCGGCGCCGTTTCGCCGCGCCCGCCGCCCCCTGCCCGCCCGGACCAAATTCTCTCCGCCGCGCTCCGGTCCCCGCCGCGCCGCTCCCCGCCAACGGCCGCGCCGCTCCGTCAGCGCCGCGCTCCGGCGGTAAACTCCGCGACGGGCCGCCCGCCGCGCGTTTTTCTTTCGTGTCCATTCGTGTCCAACCGCGGTTCCGCCGCCTGAACGCGGCGAAACTCCTCGCCGCCCTCGGTCTCGCCGCGCTCGCCGTCGTCACCCTCGCGTCCCCCGGCGCCACGCGGATGTATGCCACGCCGTGGTTTCTCGCCCACGCCGTCGCGCTGCTCGCGCCCGCCCTCCTGCTGCTCCGGCGCGCCCTCGATCGCGCGCGCCCGCTCGTGCTGCCGCCCGCGCCGTGGCTCGCCGTCGTCGCCCTCCTCGTCGTCGCCGTCCTCGCCTCCGCCCTCGCCAGCCCGCACCGCGGCCCGAGCCTGCTCTGGAGCGCCCCGCTGCTCGCCGCCGCCGCGACCTTCTTCGTCGGCTACGACTGGCTCGCCGGCGACCCCGCGCGCCGCCCGCTGCTCCATCGCTCCATTCTTGTCGCCTCCGCTGCCGTCGCCGTCGCCAGCCTCGGCCTTTGGCTCGATCTCGTCCGGCAACTCCCCTCCGCCGACTTCTTCAACGCCCGCAACCCGTATCCGCTCGGGCACTCCAACTACACCGCCGGTCTCGCCGTCCTCGTGCTGCCGACGGCCGTCGCCGCCGCCCGCACCGCCGCCGGCCGCTGGCGCGCGCTCGGCTTTGCCGTCACCGCCGCCGCGCTCGCGCTGCTCTTCACCAGCGGCAGCCGCGGCGGTTTCATCGGACTCGCCGCGCTGCTCGCCCTCGCCCTCTGGGTCGCGCCCTGGCCGCGTCGCCGCAAACTCCAGCTCGCCGCCGCCGCCGTCCTCGCCGTCGCGCTCTTCGCCGCCGCCCATCCGCGCACGCGCACACTCTTCTCGCCCGCCGCCGACCGCACCCTCGCCGCCAGCGACGTCCAGCGCTCCGCCATGCTCGAGGCCGGTCGCCTCATGACCCTCGACCGCCCCCTGCTCGGCTGGGGCCCCGGCACCGTGCCACTCGTTTATCCGCTTTACCGCGCCCGCCTCGACGGCGGCGCCGAAACCGTCCTCCAGCTGCACAGCGCCCCCGTCCACGTCGCCGCCGAACTCGGCCTCCCCGCCGCCGCGGCCTTGCTCGCGCTCGTTGTCCTCGTCCTTCGCCACCGTGCCCGCGATCCCGCCGCCGCCGTCGCGTTGCTCGGCTACGCCGCCTTCAGCCTCACCGATTGGCAACTCGACGTCCCCGTCTTCGCCGCCGCCCTCGCCTTGCTCGCCGCCGCCCTCGCACCGCCCCGCCCCGCGGCCGCGCCCGCCCCCGCGTGGGCGCGTCCCGCCCTCGCCGCCGCGGTCATCGCCGCGCTCGCCTCGCTCGCGCTCTTCGGGCGCCCCGACCCCACGCCCGCCCTCAACGTCCGCGCGCTCGCGCTCGCGCGCGACGCCGCCACCGCCGACCCCGCCGCCGCCCTCTTCCGCGAGTCCCTCGCCCTCAACCCCGCCCAAGAGCTCGCCCACTTCAACCTCGCTTGGCTCCTCGTCACCCGCGATCCCGCCGCTGCCGAACGCCACTTCGCCGCCGCCGCCCGCCTCGTCCCCGACAAGGGCGGCGTCTGGTTCGGCCTCGGCCTCGCCCGCCTCAACCAAAACCGCCGCGACGCCGCCCTCCACGCCTTCGCCGTCGAGTGCCTCAACGACCCCGCCTTCCTCTTCTCCCCCTGGTGGCGCGACCCCGCGCTCGCCCCGCTGCGCCCCGCCGCCGCGCGCCTCTGCGCCGATTTCCTCGGAAAACTCCCGCCGTCCGCCACCCCCGCCGGCGCCGCCGCCCGTCTCGCCGCCGTCCTCGCCGCTCTCCCGCCGCTGCCGGAAGGTCCGGAGCGCGTCTACCACCGCGAACGCACCGGCTACCCCGTGCTCACCCGCCAGCCCGATCTCCCCGCCCCCCGCGATCTCTACGTCGTCCGCGAGCCCGCCCCCGCCGTCGCCGCCACCCTCCCACCGCTCCCGCCCAAAAGCTGGCTCCCGTCCCCGCACCTGCTCACCTTCCTCGACTGATCACCGTCCCGTCGTCGCGTCCGCCCTCCGCCTCGCGCCGCCCGTCCGCCTTCGCCCGCCTCTCCGCCCGTGCGCCCCACCCAACCGCTTCGTGACACCGTCCTGCCGCTGACGCTCCTCTTCGGCGACACCGTCGTCACCTTCGCGGGCCTCGCGCTGGGCTACTGGCTCCGCTACCGTTCGCCGCTCGCGCGCTTCGGTATCGACGTTCCGGATGCCACCTTCGCCCGCTACCTGCCGCTGCTCCTGCTGGGCGTCGCCTTGCTCGTCGCCGCGTTCGCGCGCTCCGGCCTCTACGACACGCGCCTCCTCCTCCGCCGTTACCAGAGTTTCAACGCGATCCTGAAGGGCGCCGCCTTCTGGCTCGTCACCTACCTCGGCGTCTCGCTCGTCGTCCGCTTCGACCCGCCGATCTCGCGCCTCTTCGTCGTCGAAGCCTTCGTCTGCGTCGTCGGCCTGCTCTTCCTCTGGCGCACCCTCGTCTACGCCGTCATCTCGCGCGACCCGTGGATTCCCCGCCTCCGCCGCCGCGCCCTGCTGCTGGGTTGGAACGACGAAGCCCGCGCCCTCGCCGCCGAAATCGCCTCCGAGCCCGCCCACCCCTTCGCCCTCGTCGGCACCGTCGCCCTCCCCACCGACACCGCCGCCCCCTTCTCCTCCTCTCCCACGCTCTCCGTCTCTCCCTCTCACCCTCTTCCCCCTCTCGGCCCCCTCTCCGACCTCGAGTCCATCCTCGCCCGCACCGGCGCCGATGTCGTGATCGTCACCCGCCTCGACCTCCCGCGCGCCGAGCTCCAGCGCATCGTCGAGCTCTGCGAGCGCGCCTACGTCGAATGGAAAATCGTCCCCGGCGCCTTCGACATTTTTCTCAGCGGCCTCCACCTCCAGACCATCGGTCGCGTGCCCGTGCTCGGCGTCGAGGAGCTCGCCATCCGCCGCCTCTTCAACCGCGCCCTGAAACGCACCGTCGACCTCGTCGGCGCCGTCGTCGGTCTCGTCCTCTCAGCTCCGCTCGTCGCCATCCTCGCCGTCCTCATCAAACGCGAGTCGCCCGCCGGCCCCGTCTTCTTCGCCCAGCAACGCGTCGGCACCGGCCACCGCCCCTTCGCCCTCTGGAAACTCCGCAGCATGGTGCCCGACGCCGCCGCCTCCGACTCCGCGCGCCAGAGCACCGCCCGCGCCGACCCGCGCCTCCTGCGCATCGGGGCCTTCATGCGCCGCTGGAACCTCGACGAGCTCCCCCAGTTCTGGAACGTCCTCCGCGGCGACATGAGCCTCGTCGGCCCGCGTCCCGAGCGCCCGTTCCACGTCGACCGCCTCAGCGCCGAGATCCCGCACTACCTCCCGCGCCACCTCGCCAAGCCCGGCATGACCGGCTGGGCCCAGGTCAACGGCCTGCGCGGCGACACCGACCTCCACGCGCGCATCCGCCACGACATTTACTACATCGAAAACTGGAGCCTCTGGCTAGACGTCCAGATCCTGCTCCTGACCTTCGTCCGCTGGCGCAACGCCTACTGAGCCCCGCCCCTCGCCGCGCCGCTCAGGCTCAGAGCCGAGAGCCCAGAGTCCAGAGCCCGATCTCCCGACCTGAAAACGGTGTCCCTGCGCCAGACCTCCGCGCCGCGATTTCACCTCTGCTCTCAGCTCTAGCCTCTCAGCTCTTCGCCCCCAGTCCTCGCCCCGCATCCCTCCCCACTACTCGCTACCCGCTACTCGATACTCCGCCACCCTTCTTCCCTCACACCGGCCGCACGCGCCGATGCCCGCGCCGCCGCGCCCGCCACAGCGCCACCGTTTTCCACAGCGCAAACGCCACGCGCCACTTCGTCCGCACCAGCGCCGCCCAGCCCGTCCGCCGCGCCCACCGTCCCGTCGGCACGAAGTGCTTCAGATACACGTCGCGGTTCGCGTCGAAGATCGCCCGCGACATCGCGTCGAAGTCCTTCGCCACGCTCGTCCCCTTCAGGTGCGTGATCCGCACGCTGCCGTCGTAAACCACCCGGAAGCCCGCGTCCGCCGTCCGCACGCACAGGTCGAGGTCGTCGCCATACATGAAGAACGCCTCGTCGAACACCCGCCCGTCCGGCGCCACCTCCTCGTCGAACAGCCACCGCGCCCCCAGCATGAACGCCCCGTTGATCGCCCCCACGTCGTAGCTGCCCTCCGGCGGCAGGTGCGTCAGGTTGTATCCGGAAAACCACGCCACGCCGGGAAACCGCCCGGCCAACCCCGTCGCCCGGCAAAACCCGTCCCACAGCGTCGGCAGGCTGCGCCGGCACGCCAGGTCCATCGTGCCCTCCGCCGTCACCAGCATCGGCGAGATCAACCCGATCTCCACGTCCGCCTCCAACCGCCCGAGGCAATGCTCCAGCGCCGCCGCGTTCACGACCGTGTCCGGATTGAGAAACAGCACGAACTCCCCGCGCGTCCGCGCATAGCCCGCGTTGTTCGCCCGGCCGAACCCCAGATTCGTCGCCGCCGCCACGTAGTCCACCCACGGAAATTCCCCGCGCACGATCCCGCCCACCTCGTCGCCCGCGCCCGCCGCCGCGGAATTGTCCACCACCACCACCTCGGTCGCGCCCGCCGTCCCGTCCGGCCGCCGCAGCGTCCGCGGAATCGAACGCAGGCACGCGCCGATCTCGCCGCGCGACTTGTAGGCGACGATCACGACCGACAACCACGGCCTCTGCGTAAACTCCGACGTGGACACCCGCGCACCCTGCGAAAAGCTCCCCGCCAACGCAATGTCCGCCGCGCCGTCCGTCAGCGTCATCGTCGTCACCAAAAACCCCGGCTCCCGCCTCTCCGCCGCCCTCGAGAGCGTGTGGGCGCAGCGGCACGTCACGCTCGAGCTCATCGTCATCGACGGCGCCTCCACCGACGGCACCCGCGAGTTCCTCGAGCGCCACCGCGACCGGATCGCCGTCCTCGTGAGCGAGCCCGACGCCGGCGTCTACGACGCCATGAACAAGGGCATCGCCCGCGCCACCGGCGACTGGATCTATTTTCTCGGCGGCGACGACCGCCTCGCCGGCGACATGATTCTCAGCGAATGCATCAACTGGTCGAAGAAGACCGAGGCCGGCGTGCTCGCCGGCGAAGCCGCCTTCGACGACGGCCGCATCTACAAGCTCAGCTCCCGCGTCAACGCCGCCGCCCGCAACTTCGTCCACCACCAGGGCGCGCTCTACCGCCGCACGCTCTTCGAGGAAAACGACGCCTTCGACACCTCGCTCACGGTGATGGCCGACTACGAGTTCAACGTCCGCCTCTGGAAGAGCCGCATCCGCTTCAAACCGATCCCGCTGCGGATCGCCGCCTGCGCCGTCGGCGGCCTCAGCGACGGCGGCAGCTGGCGCGGCTACCGCGAGGAGATCACCGTCCGCCACCGCTACTTCTCGTTCGCGCGCTGCCTCCCTTGGGACATCGCCTCCGTGCTCCGCTGGGT
>JBILLY010000003.1:0-33787 GCA_044375835.1 Opitutaceae bacterium | reverse complement strand
GTCATGGGATTTGTCGGTCGCCGCACTAGAAGCGGCCGGTGACGCCGACGTTGAGGGTGGTGCCGGTGATGAGGGTGCGCTCCATCTGGTCGCGGATACCGCGGTAGAAGGCGACGGGCTCGTTGGTGAGGTTGGAGATGTCGAGCGAGACGCCGACCTTGGGCGTGAACTGGTAGGAGGCGCCGACATTCAGGATCGTGCGGGCGTAGCGGTATTGGTTCCGCCCGATGCTGGCGGCCGTGTAGGCGTTGATGTAGTCGCCGGTGTAGTTGGCGAGGATGCGCGCGCTGAAGCCGCGGTGACGCCACGAGAGGGAGACGTTGCCGGTCTTGGGGATAAAGCCCGCGACCTGGCCGGTCGTGAGATTGGTGGTGCCAGCGAATTTGCCGTGGGTGTCGATCACGGTGTAGTTGGCGCTGAAGCCGAGGCCCTTGAACAGACCGGGGAGAAACGTGAACTGCTGCTGGTAGCTGAACTCCCAGCCCTGCACGAAGGCGGTGCCGGCGTTGGCGGAGCTGAGCAGGCGGAACCCACTGTAGTCGCCGTTGTAGCCGTTGGCCGCGCCGCTGGCGACCGTGCCGCTCTCGACGCCGCTCACGATGTAGTCGCGGATCTCCTTGTGGAACCAGCCGACGCTGAGGTTGCCGACGGGTTCGAAGTAGTAATCGAGGGTGAAGTCCCAGTTCTTCGCGGTCTGCGGCTTCAGGCTGGGGTTGCTGATGGTGAGCGTCTGGGCGGTCTCGTTGACGGTTTCGGTTGGCACGAGATTGGCCATGGCGGGGCGGCCGAAGCTGGTGGACCAGCTGCCGCGGGCTTTGACGTTGGGCGTGACGTCGTAGGTCAGGTGGGCGCTGGGAAAGGCCTTGGTGTAGTCGCCGTCGATGCGGCGGAACGTGTTGGCGTAGTCGCGGGTGGCGGAGCCGATCGGGTCGGCGGCCTGCTGGGCGGCGGTGCTGGCGACGCGGGCGCGGACCCAACCCCACGACTCGTCCTCGGTCTTTTCGGCGCGCACGCCGGAAAGGAGGCCAAGGCGGCCGACCTTGGCTTGGCCCATGACGTAGCCGGCGGTGACGGTCTCGGTGACTTGGCGCGTGCCGGTGTAGCGCTGCTGCTCGCGGTAATACAGATCCTCGTTCCACAGCGCGGCGTCGACGGGCGTCTCGTCCTTGATCAACGCGGCGGTTTCCCACTGCGGGATGCGGCGGCCGGTTTTGACCTGGTCCCACGTGACGATCGACGGATCGGCCGGGAGCGCGGTCGTGCCGCGATAGTTCCAGCGGCGCGCGCGGCTGACCTCGCGCACCATCTGCTCGCGCCACTGGACACCGGTCTTGAGCGTGGCGTTGAACTCGAGCGGGAGCTTGTAGAGCGCGTTGGCGCGGGCCTCGCGGATCTCGACGTCGCGGTCGTTGTTGCGCGTGGTGAGCTGGCCGTTGGGGCGGTAGTTGGCGGCGACGGTGATGTCGGGCCCGGCCGTCTGGATGAAGCGCGGGTAAAGATCGGACGCGGTGCGGTCGAGGGTCCAGCCGATGCCGCTGATGCGGTTGGTGAGGGTGCCGCCGTTGCCGACGCCGAGGTTGTTGTGCGTGCGGCTGTAGACCAAATTGTAGTCGAGCTGGAGGCGGTTGAGGTCGTGCTCGGCGCCGAAGTCGACCTGGCGGGTGCGGTTGAAGAAGCTGAACATCGTCTCGGTCACGTCGATGACGGAGGCGGCGACGGGGCGGACGGTGGTGATGCGGTTGGTGTAGCCGGGGACGACGCCGGAGGTGGTGGTGTTGGGCGCGGTCTGGTTGGTGAAGGCGCGCGTCTCGTAGAGCCGGTTGTAGGGCTCGTTGGCGTCGTTGTAGATGGTGTTGAGCGAGAACTTGGTGCGGGCCGAGAGGCGGAAGTCGGTTTTGAGGTTCACGCTGGCCTGCTTGCGGTTGTTGAACGCGTCCTGCGTGCGGTAGTCCCAGAGGTAGGCGGGCTGGTTGGTCGTGTTCTCGAAATCGCGGATGGTGCGGAAGTAGCCGGCGACGTTCTCGCTGTAGAAGAAGTTGAGGGAAACGCCGAGGTTGCGGTCGCCGCCGAGCACATCGAAGACCTCCTGGTGGGCGAGGTTGACGAGCGGGTGGATGCGGTGGGCCTCGCGCAGCGGGATCTGTTCGGTGAACGGCGGTGCCCAGCGGGCGGAGGCGCTGTAAGTGGTGCGGCGCTTCTCGCGCATGGAGAGCGGGGAGCGCGTCTTGAGGTTGATGGTGCCGCCGAGGGAATCGGCGCCCTTGTCGGGCGTGTGGCCCTTGATGACCTCGAGCTGGTCGAACATCGCGCCGGTGAGGCTGTGGGTCTGGAACTGGCGGTTGAGGCCGCCGACGTTGGAGATGAGGCTGCCGTCGACGGTGACGCGGTTGAGCGTGGGGCCCATGCCGCGGACGGTGAGGCCGGTGACGTTGCCCTCGTCGTCGAGATTGCCGGCGACGCCGGGCAGGCGGATGGCGAGTTCGCCGGCGGACATGTTGGGCAGATTGCCGAACGAATCCATGGCGACGATGTTCTTCACGTTGTCGGCGTTGCGCTGGGCCGTGATGGCGGCGGCGGCGCCCTCGCGCTCGCCGGTGACCTTGAACTCCTGCAGCTGGTAGATGCCGGTGGTGAGGTCGAAATCGCGCGTGACGCGGCCGGAGGCGGCGACGACAACGTTGGCCCGGGCGGTGTCGAGGCCGATGTAGCTGACGACGACCTCGTGCGTGCCGGCGGGCAGATCGTTGAGCACGTAGCGACCGGTGAGATCGGTGAGCGTCTCGACGCCGAGGGCGGGAATCGCGACCTTGGCGCCGGGCAGGAGATTGGCGGTGGCGGCGTTGTTGACCGACCCCGTAATCGTCGCGGCCTCGGCGGCGCGTAAGAGGGGCGAGACTAACATCGCGACCAGCAAGGAGAGGAAGGGAAGCGCGCGCCGGATCAGACGGAGCGAAGCAAGCCGGGAGTAGGCGAGTGTTTGCATGGTGACTCTCACGGGGCGCCGAAGCTGCGGACAGGCGAGGGTCACGGCAATCCGACCCTCGCCTTCAGCAGAGAATTCAGAATTGCGCGGAGACGCTGAAGCGGTAAGTGCGTGGCGCTTGGTCGCGCGTGATCAGGAACGGGTCGTTGGTGAGATTCGTGACCATCAGGTCGAAGTTGTAGTTCTTCCAACGGTAGCCGGTGCCGAGATCAAAACTGCGCTGGCTGTCGGGGATCTGCGACAACCCGAAGCCCGTGATCTGCGTGAGGAGCGGACCGATGGCCGCCATGCCACCTTTCACTTCCCAACCCTGTGATTTGGAATCACGGAAACTATACTTGAGGAAAACATTCGCGTTCCAATCCGGGGCGAAGCGCAGAGGAATGCGGCCGGGATTCGATGCAACGGTCCAGCCGCGGGAATTCTGCTGGTTGGTAAAGCCTTGGCTGGTGTTCAAATCAGTGAAATTGGCGATGACGGACAGGCGATCGGTGATGCTGCCGTAAGCCGTGAGTTCGTAGCCTTTGGATTGGGCGCCTGGAATTATGGATACGGTGCCAAATGTCACATTTTGACCTTGGGAAACTCCGTTGGCCAAGACGTTGATCGTGCTGCCTTCCCGGATCATTTCCCAATACGTGGCCGTGAACGAAACCCGGCCCTTCAACGCCTCGCCCTTGATCCCGATTTCCTGGAGCTCGGTCAACGGCGCGACCGTAAAGAACTCGGTGAGCCGCGGATCGCCGGGGATCAGGCCGTTATAGCGGGCCAGGTTGGCCGTGGCGTCATTCTGCACGCTCTTGACGACGTAAACCGACAGCGCCGGCGTGATCTTGAACGTGGCGCCGTAGCGATACGAGTTGAGCGTCACCTTGGAGGCCGCCGTGCGCAATCCGGTGATCCGGCTGCTGGTCCCGGTCGCGCTGCGGTCCGAGCGCAGACCGCCGGTGAGCAACAGGCGGTTTTTGAAAAAGCCCAGGTCCTGCTGCACGTATTGCCCGTAGGCGTAGTTGTTGTTCTGCGTCGAGGTCGCGATGGGCAGGTTGGCGACTCGCCCGTTGTAGAAACCGGCGCTGTTTCCCGCCGCCTTGATCGCCGCCATGTTCAGGGTGTTGAACGGCGCGTTGGGCACACCGTTGTAAAACGCGTCCGCTTGCGCGCCGTCGTCGTAGGAATAGCCGACCATCGTCATGCCGGTGAGCACATCGTTCCAGCCGTAGCGCGCGATCAGATCGCCCTGATAGGTTTGGCCGCGGCGCCAGCCGTTGGCGGCCTGCGATTGGGAGTTGGCGATGATCCGGGTGTTGTCCTCGCCGGTGAAGTAGCGCTGGTCGTAGCCGAAATAGCGGATGTTCGCGACCTGGCGGAAATCAAGCCACTTGGCGAACTGGTGGGTGAGGAAGAGCGTCGCGTTGGCGATCTTGTTTTTGTCCTCACTGCCGGGGCCAGCGATGTTGAAATTGTAGGGCAACGCCAACGCGGTGATCGGGTCGGTGGAATTGTTGAAGATGCCGACCCGGCGGCGGGCCTTCTCCGGATAGATCGCAAAGCCATGACCTTCCTCGCGCGAGGGCGTGTTGAGGCTCAGCAACTCGGATGTCAGAACCAATTCCGTGCGGGGCGTGATCCGATATTTGAAGGAAGGATAAAGCGCATAGCTCCTCACCTCGTGAAACTTGATGTAATCCTCGCCGTCCTGCACCGAACCCGCGACGCGCATCGCAAACTTGCTGTCTTTCGCGGTCGCGTAGTTCGCATCGAATTCGAGCCGGTGCATCGCGGCGTCAGCCTCGTCGAAACTGAAGGCGTATTTGAACGACGAGGCGGTGAGGCCCAACTCCGGCTTCTTCAGCAGGTAGTTCAAGAGCCCGGTGCCGCCGGCGCGCCCCTGGACCGCCGAGGGAGGCCCCTTGACCACTTCAAGGCGCTCGTAGCCGACAAGATCACGCTTGTTATTACCCATCCGCACGCCGTCGACCGAAATGGAACCGGCGGTCTCAAACCCTCGGAGACTGACGTTGTCGCCATTACCCGCGTAACGATTTCGAACGAAGACGTTCGCCAGGTATTTGAACGACTGATCGAACGTGGTCGCACCGATGTCGCTCCAGAACTCCTTGGTCACGATGTCCACCGTTTGCGGAATATCGATGATCGGGGTGTTGGTGCGCGTGGCCGTGGACGCGGAGGACACCTTATAGCCGGCGGATTTCTCCGCACTTACTTCGAAAGGCCGCAGCACTATAGTGTCTTCCTTTTGCGAAGGAGTAGCATTTTGAGCGGACAGGCTGGCAGACAAAGCTGCCGCCGAAAACGCGGAGACCGCGAGACGTATCGGGGTAGAGTTAGCCATGGAATCTGAGGGGTCGAGGGTTACGGGAAAGGGATGCCAACTCCACGAACAGGGGAACCGTCAATACGCCCGAGAAGCTCGCGTCCGTGGACCCGACGGAAAGCTAAATCGATTTAGTCTCAAGCGCGAAATCAGCAAAAAAATCGCGCAGCGCCTGCTTCGGCGGCGTTACGCCGAGGCTCTCATCGCCACCGACGGCGGCACAAAAATTTCCACGGGCTTCACGTGCCGCCGATTCATCAGACCAAAGAGCTGCGTGCCGACTTGCTCGACGATGGTGTCGTTCGAAGGGCCGACACACGTGAGTGGCGGATCGAAGAAATCGGCGTGCTCATGGTCCCCGACACCGACGACCGCGATGTCCTTCGGGATGCGGCGTCCGGCATCCTTGATCGCCTGATAGGCACCCAAGGCGAGTCCGTCGGTCACGGCGTAGAGCCCGTCACAACCGCGGCTCGCCCCGAGATGCGCGCGGAGCGCTTCGGCGCCGTGAGTGGGCATGAAACCCGACGCGGTGATTCGCGCCGGCTCGCGGCCGGTTTTCGCGAGCACCTCGGCACAGAACGCCTCTGCGCGCTCGGAAGTGCTCTGCGTAAGCAAGGCCGGCCGCAGGACGACGGGAGCTTTGGCACCGCGCCCGAGGAGAATCTCCGCCGCGCGCCGGCCGCTCGCCCCGGGCGTATCCAACACGCAGGTGTAGTTGGGCAGCCGCCGCCCCAGCACCACGACCGCGTAGGGCAACGTCGTCTGGGCGAGAAACGCGTCATCTTCCGGCAACGTATTGGTGATGATGACACCGTTGAAACGGCTGGCGTTGAGCAAGCCCGGCATCTCGCGCAAGCGGCCGGCGTGAAACATATCGATCGAGACCGAAAATTTCCGGCCCGGCCCGGTGCGGGCATCGACCATGCGCTGCACCTGCCGCATCACGCGGCTCACCAAAAACAGCGGCGCCTCAAACGATGTGAGAATGCCGAGGTCGACATGATGAACCTCCGGGTCGTGGGCGCGCAGGCGGCGGGCGGCGACGTTGGGCACGTAGCCGAGTTCGCGCACGGCCTGGCGGATTTTTTCGACGGTCGCGGCGGCGAGGCGCCGCTCCTCGTGGCGGTTGGCCAGCACGGTCGAAACGGCCGCGGCGGAGACGCCGACGTGTTTCGCGATGGTGTGGACGGTGACCGGGCGCTTCTCCCCGCGGGGCATGGGGGCGGTATCGTCGCATCGCCGGGGCGCGGCAAGCGGCAATCCAGCGCGCCAACCGCAGGCGGCGCGGACTGCGGAGCGCAGCGGGAGCGGGGATTTCACGCGCACTGCGCGGCGGCGGGCCGGTTTCGATTTGTCCGGCGGCGGCGCGGGGCCGAAGGTGGCGGCATGATTCTGGTCCCGATCAATCCGGCCACGGGAAAACGGCTGCGGTCGCATCCGGCCACCTCGGCCGCCGCGCTCGAGCGCCTGCTGTGCGCCGCCGACCGGGCGCGCACCGCGTGGGGCGCCGCTCCCCTGCCCGACCGCGCGGCGTGTCTCGAGGCCCTCGCGCGCGAACTGCGGGCGCGGCGCGACGAACTCGCGGATCTCGTCGCCGTCGAGATGGGCAAGCCGGTCGCGCAGGGCCGCGCGGAGGTCGAGAAGAGCGCGGGCCTGTGCGACTACTACGCGCGGCACGGCGCGGCGCTGCTGGCCGACGAGCGGCCGCCCGGTGCGCCCGCGACGGCGCGGGTGGCCTTCGCGCCGCTCGGCACGGTCCTCGCGATCATGCCGTGGAATTTTCCGTTCTGGCAGGTGGTGCGCGCCGCCGTGCCGGCCCTGATCGCCGGCAACACGGTGCTGGTGAAGCCCGCACTCAATGTCCCCGGCTGCACGGCCGCGCTCGCCGCCGCGGTCCGCCGCGCCGGGTTTCCGCGGGGCGTGCTGCAGTTTGCGCTGGTCGACGACCGCACGGCGTCGGCGCTGGTCGGCGATCCGCGCGTGCACGGCGTGACGCTCACCGGCAGCACGCGGGCGGGCCGGGCCGTCGCCGCGCTCGCCGGCGCGGCGCTGAAGCCGGGAGTCTTCGAGCTCGGCGGCAGCGATCCCGCGCTCGTGCTGGCCGACGCGGACCTCGACCGGGCCGCGGAGCTGGGGGCCGCGGCGCGCCTGTTGAATTCCGGGCAGAGCTGCGTGTGCGCGAAACGCTTTCTCGTCGAGCGGGCCGTGCTGGAAGAGTTCACCGCACGCCTCGTCGCCCGCTTGGCGGCGCGGCGCGTCGGCGATCCGCGCGATCCCGCCACGGACGTCGGTCCGCTGGCGCGCGCCGATCTGCGCGACACGCTCGCGGCGCAGGTCCGGCGCAGCGTGCGGCTGGGTGCGCGCGTGGCGCTCGGCGGCGCGGCCCGGCCGGGGCCGGGCTGGTTCTTCGAGCCGACGGTGCTCACCGGCGTGCAGCCCGGGATGCCGGCCTTCGACGAGGAACTGTTCGGCCCCGTGGCCGCCGTCGTGGCGGTGCGCGACGCCGACGACGCAGTCCGCCTCGCCAACCGCTCTCGCTACGGCCTCGGCGCCTCCGTCTACACGCGCGACGCCGCGCGAGGCGCCGCCGTGGCGCGAGCGCTCGAGGCGGGTTCCGTTTTCATCAACGACTTCGTCCGCTCGAGCGCGGAATTGCCCTTCGGCGGGGTGAAGGACAGCGGCTACGGGCGCGAACTCGGCGCGTGGGGCGCGCGGGCCTTCGTCAACGTGAAGACGGTGGTCGCGGCCGTCGGCTGAGCGGCGCGGCAGGACACGTTTCACCGATCCGGTGGTCGCGCGGCCCGCCCGCGCCGATCCCCGGACGCACTCCGTCAAGATCTGCGCAGAGCCCGGCAAGCACTGCGTGGCAAGCCGCGCCGATTCGGACTAGAGTGGCCCCATGAAAACGATCCTCGCCCCGGTAGATTTCTCCGGCGCGACCGACGCCGTGATCGCGGAAACGGCGGCCCTCGCGCATGCAGTCGACGCGCAGGTGGTGCTCATGACGGTGATCCAACCGCCCGTCATCACCAGCGAATACGCGGCCCTGATGGAAAACATGGCCGAAGTCGTGGCGGCCGGAGAAAAAACCGCCGCGGAACGGCTCGCGAAACTCCAGACCAAACTGGAGGCCGAGAAAATCACGGTGGACACGGCGCAGGTGAACGGCGCGCCGATCCGCGCCATCATCGACCAGGCGAAGAAGTGCGAAGCCGACTACATCGTCATGGGATCGCACGGCCACACCGCGCTCTACGACCTGCTGGTGGGCAGCACCACGCACGGCGTGCTGATGCGCGCGACATGCCCGGTCGTGATCGTGCCCGCGACGAAGCCGGCTCCGGCCAAGAAGAAGAAAACGTAGATTTTTTGGGTATGTGGGAACACCGGGCGCGGGCGTGGGCCCGCGCCCTTTCCTTTGGCGGAGCCCATGCGCGCAGCGGCCGGGCAGCCCGCCGCGCGGGATGTCGCGGGATTTACACGCGGCCCGCCGCGCCCACGCTGACCGCATGCGCCCCACCCCGCCCCGTCGCGCCGCCCGCCGCTGGCTGGCCGCCGTCCTATTCATCGTCGCTGCCGCGGCCGCCCTCGCCGCCCCCGCCCGCCGCCCGAACGTCGTCTTCATCCTCACCGACAACCAGGGCGCCTGGACGCTCGGTTGCTACGGCAACCGCGAGATCCGCACGCCCCACATCGACGCCCTCGCCGCCGGGGGCCTGCGTCTCACGCGCGCGCTGAGCAGCAATCCCGTCTGCTCGCCGACGCGCGCGACGTTTCTCACCGGCCTGCTGCCCTCGCAACACGGCGTGCACTCGTTTCTCGATCCGAAGTTCATGATGGGCCCGCAGGCCTACAACACCCTCGCCGAGTTCACCTCCCTCGGCGAAATCCTGCGCGACGCCGGCTACGTCTGCGGCCTCAGCGGCAAATGGCACCTCGGCGCCAACCTCACGCCGTCGGAAGGCTTCTCGTTCTGGGTCACGAAGCCCGACGGCCACACGACGGAATTCTACAACCAGGACATCATCGAGGACGGCCGCGTCACCAAACTCGCGGGCTACACCACCGACCATTGGACGCGCCGCGGCATCGAGTTCATCGAAGCCAACCGCGACCGCCCGTTCTTCCTCTTCCTCGCCTACAACGGTCCCTACGCGCTCGGCGGACTGATGCAGAACGACGCCCGCAACCGCCACGTCGCGACCTACGCGAACGCGCCGATGGACAGCTTCCCGCGCGACGCGATGCACCCGTGGCAGAAGCACAACAAGGCGTTTCACAACAGCGTCCGCGCCGCCCGACGCGTCGCCGCCGAAGTCAGCGGGGTCGACGACGGCGTCGGGGAAGTCATGGCCGCGCTCCGCCGCCTCGGGCTCGAACGCGACACCCTCGTCGTCTACACCAGCGACCAAGGCTGGATGGGCGGGCAAAACGGCCTCTGGGGCATGGGCGACCACACCCGGCCGATCGGCGCGCACGAGTTGATGATGCAGATTCCGTTCATCTTCCACCACCCCGGCGCCATCGCCCCGGGAAAGACCAGCGACCGACTCGTGAGCAACTACGACTTTCTCCCGACCGTGCTCGGCTACCTCGGACTCGCCGACCGCCGGCCCGCGGCCCCCGCCCTGCCCGGCCGCGATTTCTCCGCGCTGCTCCGCGGCGGCCCGGCACCGGCCGGCGACAATGCGGTTTTCTACGAAATGGAAACCTGCCGCGCCGTCCGCGCCGAGCGGTGGAAATATGTCCACCGCCATCCCGACGGTCCGCACGAGCTCTACGATCTGCAGACCGATCCCCAGGAACGCGTAAACCGCTACGGCCAGCCCGGCACCGCCGAGACGACGGCCGCCTTGCGCGCCCAGCTCGACGCCTTCTTCGCGCGCTACGCCGACCCGCAATACGACATTTGGCGCGGCGGCCGCTCGAAGGCGAAGCGCGTCTCCGACTGAGCCGGCCCCCCGCTGCGCTGCGCCGCCCGCGCGCCGCCCGCGCCCGCTCCGCCCTGCTCCTCCCCCGCCGCCTCCGTCCGCCGCACTTCGGGATAGACCTCCGCACGCCCGCGCGGCTTTGTCGCCGCTTGCTCCCGACGCTCACGCTCCAACCGATCGGCTATCTGCGCACGCGGCAGCGCGTGAAATTCCAGGCCGGCCATCAACCCGTGGCCGCGAGCGCGGCGGACAACGTCCTCGAGTTGCTCCCGGGCTGCGGCTACGAGCAGGCACTGCAGGACCTCGCGGGCATGGACCGGATCTGGCTGCTGTGGTGGTTTCATCGCAACGAGAACTGGCGCCCGCTCGTGCTGCCGCCCCGCGGGCCCGCCCGGCGCCGCGGCGTCTTCGCCACGCGCTCGCCCCACCGGCCCAATCCCCTCGGCCTCACCGCCGTCCCGCTGCTCGGCGTCGCCGGCCTCGAACTGCTCCTCGGCCCCTGCGATCTCGTCGACGGCACGCCCGTGCTCGACATCAAACCCTACCTCGCCGCGCACGACGCGTTTCCGGACGCCCGCGCGCCGTGGATCGACGCGCTCGACGCCGACGCCCGCTCGATCGCTCGGTTCGCCGTCGAATTCTCCGGCGAAGCCGAGGCCCAGCTCGCTTGGCTGCGCGAGCACCACGCCGTGGACTTCCGCGCCCGCCTGGCGGAGCTGCTCGCGCGCGATCCCACGCCGCACCGCACGCGCCGGATCAGACGCCGCACGCCGACCACCGCCGTCATCGGGTGCGGCGCGTGGCGCGCGGAGTTCAGCGCGACCGGCGACACCGTGCGCGTGCTCGCGATCGAGGCCGCCTATCCGCGCTCGTTTCTCGAACGTCCCGACTACCGCGACGTGCCGGACCGCGCCGCGCAGCTGGCGTTTCTCGCCCGTTGGCCGGAGCATCTCCCCGCCGGGGAGACCGCGCCCGAATCGGCGGCCCCTGCGTCCGCGCCGGAAAAAACACCATCTCCGAAGTAACTCCGCGCGCTGTGCCAAGCGCCTGCCGCGATGCGCGCCCGCGCGGCGCCGCGGTGAAACTTACGCCGGCAGATGCTGTTTCACCGTCTGCAAAATCCGCTCGAGCGGCGCGGTCTTCTCGACGTAGGCCGCGATCTTCCGGCTCACGGCGCCGTTCACCACCTCCGGATCGAACAGCACGCCCGTGAGCAGAATGATCGGAATCCGCGGGGCCACGACCTTCAGTTCGTCGATCAACTCGAAGCCGTCCGACTCCTCCAGCTGCAGGTCGGTGATGATGAGCGCCGGCGGATCGGCCCGCACCACGCGCAGCGCCTCGACGGCCGTGCTCACGCCCGTGAAGCGGTAGCCGGACGCCGTCAGGACGTCCCGCAGGAGTTCGCGGATTTCCGACTCATCGTCGATCGAAAGAATGTGCGCGGGCATGGGAGGATGGAGTTGGGTCGGAGCTGAAGATCATCGGTCCCGGAGCGTCACCACCCCGCCGACCACGCGTCCGCCGTCGCACAGCGGCACGAGCGAGAGCCACGCCGGGCGGTCCGCGCCATCTTTGCCGCGCAGGACCGCGGGCAGGTCGCGCAGCGCGCGGTTTTCTTTCAGCGCGGCGCCGAGCACCGCGGCGACCTCGCCGCCGTCCGCGAGGCGCACGTGGCGCGCAAACGGCGCTTTCACCAGATTCACCTCGGCGAGGCCGGTCGCGTGCAGCACCGCCGGATTCACGCGGGAGATGTTCAGCGCCTTGGTGAGCACGAAGACCTGCTCGCGGATCGAACCGATGATGAGCTGGTTGTAGCGGTTCTGGTGCTCCACGGCCTGCGCCGCCCAGCGCCGCTCGAGGCTCTGGTGCTTGAGGGCGTCGCGCATGTTGCGAAACGCCGCGGTCAACCGGCCCACCTCGTCGGGCCGCATCGGCTCCGGCACGGCGCAATCGAGGTTCTTCTTCGCGATCTCGTCCGCGGCCGCGGCCAGCGCGGCGAGCGGCCGCAGTGCGGCGTGCGCCACCCAGATCACGATCCCCGACAGCACCGCGAGCAGCGACCCGATGAACAACGCCGTGATGCGCCGGTAGCGGGTCTGCGACTTGAGAAATTCCGCCTCGTCGTAGCCCACGATCACGCCCCAGCCGGCGGTCTTGGCGGGCTTGTAGTTCACGTGCACGCGGCGGTGCGGCACGGGCTCGGTGTAGGCCGCGGCCCCTTGGCGCCGCGCCAGCACCGCCTGGCGGATCGTGGCCAGCTCCGGCGTGTTGGTTTTCTCCGCCAGCGTTTCGATCGTCTCGGCGATCATGTAGGTCGCCTTCGGATGCAAAATCAGCCGCCCGCTGCGCGAAAAAATAATCGTGAAGCTCGTGTCCGAGAACTCGTTCACATTGGCCAGCCGCCGCAGCCAATCGAGGTCGATCACCGCCGCCACCGCGCCGATCGGCGTGCGATCGTCGGTCTCATGGCGAAAAACCGGCACCGCCACGCGCACGGCATTGCGCTCGGAGCCGCCCCGGTCGAAATACGGCTCGCTCCACACCACGTGCCCCTTGTCGATCACCTCCCGATACCACTCGCGCGTCCAGTAGGTCTGCTCCGGCGCCGTCAGGTCGAACGTATCCGTCCCCTCCACACGGCGCGACCGGTGCACCGCGACGCCGAGCCGCGCGGACGCGGCGCCGGTCGCCGCCGGCTCGAAGGCCAGCGCGAAGCCGTGGACGTTGGGGTTGTCCAAGACGACCCGCGCCGCGATTCGCTCCGCTTCCTCGCGGCCGGGCACCCGGCCGGTCAACTCGCGCGCCACGTAGCGCGCCATCCGCTCCGCTCCGCCCGCCACGCCATCCAGCCCCTCCGTGACCGCGTTGGTCGCGATAGCCGCCTGCACCTCCGCCTGCTCGATCAGAATCCGTTCCACCGCGCGGCGGTTGAGTTCCGTCAGCACGAGCAACGTCGCCCCGCTGAGGAGCAGGATCATTCCGGCCAGACGGACCGGAAGGCGGTGGAGAAATTTTTCGCGCATGGGGTGGGCGGACCCGTCAGCCGCGAATTTGCGGTCCGCCCCGTTCAAGTCGAGTGATTCGGTAGCCGATGATCATGGCACGGATGATGTTTGCACTGCGTATATTCCACTATCTCGGCCGCCAACGCGGTTTCTTGAGCACAATGGCATGAACCCGCGCCGCCGTCCGCTTCTCGCCCTGCTCGGCGCGGCCTTGCTGGCGGTGTCGCCGGCCGACGCCCAAAACGTCGCGCAGGGCAAGCTCGTGCCCGACCTCGAAGCCGTCGCGCGCTCGGCCCTGCTGGTGCTCCCGCCCCCGCCCGCCTGGGCAGCCAACACCGGCGCGGGCACCTGGACCATCGACGACATCAAGGCCGAGCTTGCCCGGCACACCGACCGGCCGCCGCGCGTGAATTTCGTCCGCACCGCGATGCTCCGCCCCGACCATGCGTGGCTCGTCAATTTCAAGGGCTGGTTCCGCACCATCCAGAAGCCGCTGAAGATGCACTTCGAGCACCAGCTCTTCGACTGCGACAACTACGCCAACGCCTTCGTCGCCTTCGCCGATCTGCTCGCGCTCAAAGCCGGCGAGGCCCGCGGCTCCGCCTGCATCGGCTGGGCCAGCGTCTACTACCGGCGGCCCTTCGCCGGTATCCGCGCCGGCGCCCACGCCGTCGTCGTCGTCGGCACCAGCCAGGGCCTCCACATCCTCGAACCCCAGGACGGCACGATGGTGCCGCTCGCCGAGTTTCCCAACCGCCACACGATCGAGGAAATCAACTTCTGAACCGCCCGCGCGCCAGTCCCGCCCTCCCGTTTCCCGTCTCGCTCGCCGTCCTGCTCGCGGCGCTGGCCGCGACGCGCGCGCCCGCCGCGAGCGAGCCGGCGCTGCAGCTGCCGGCCTTTCCCCTGCCCGCCCTCGTTAGCGACGGCGGCCCGCCCCGCGAGATGAGTTCCATGCGGCTCCTGCGGGAACTCCACCGCGGCGGCGTCCACGGTTCCGGCAATTTCGAGGCCGCCGACGCCGACTACGCGCTCCTCCGCGGCGACACCCTCGGCGGCCTCGCCGCGTGGCTCGAGGCCGCCTGCAAGGCCGTCGGCTTCGACCTCCTGCAGGCCCGCTCCCGTCACTACGACGGCACCACGTTCGCCCGCCTCCTCAACGTTTCCACCTCCATCGCCGCGCTGCGGCAAAAAGGCATCCGCCTCGCCATGCCCATCGGGGTCATCGTCTGCACCCGCAAAGCGGCCTGGGGCGAACTGCCGGCGGACGGCGCGACCGACGCCTACGTCGCCTTCGTCACCGAGGACGGCATGCTCGTCTACGATCCACCCACCCGCCAACTCGTGCCGCTCGGCGATTTTCCCAACAAGGCCCACATCGTGCGTATCCGGTTCTGACGCACCCGCCGCGCCCGCGGGTTTGTTCGCCGGCCGCGACCCAACCGGTCGAAACCCACTCCGACGCCCGCCCCCCCCGCGACAGCGCCGCGCAGTCCGACCGCTGCCGCGCGCACCGGGCGTCAGCGATAGTCCGCGCCGGTCAGGCTCGTCAGCACCGAGCGCTGCCACGCGCGCAGCAGCGCTTCGAGCCGCTGGGCCTCGGCCGGATGCGCCGCGCGCACGTTGTTCTTCTCCGCCGGATCGGCCTCGAGATCGAAAAGCTCCGTGCCCGACCCGCGCGCACCGTCGATCACGAGCTTGAAGCGCGCGTCCACGATCGCGCGCGGCCCGCCGAAGTCCGCGTCGCGCACCGCGGGGTAGACATAGTTCCGGAAATTTCGCGTCGCCGTGCCGTCCGGCCCGAGCTTCACCAGCGGCGTCGTGCCTTTCTGCAGTTCCGGATCGATCGTCGGCCGCGCGTCCGCCACCGGCACCGGCACGCCGTCCCAGAAACAGATCGGCGCACCGCGCGCCGCCATTTTTCCCTCGAAGAGCGGCACGAGACTGACGCCGTCGAGCGGTCGCGCCGGCAGCTTCGCTCCGGCCAACTCGACCAGCGTCGGCAACATGTCGGTCGTCACCGCGGAAACCGTGGTCGCGCGCGGCGTCCCCAGTTTCGCCGGCCATTCGATCAGGCCCGGCACGCGGATGCCGCCTTGGTAAACGGTGCCCTTTTGCCCGCGAAACGGCACCGTCGCCACCGCCTCGGGCGGCGTCCCGTTGTCGCCGCAATACCACAGCAGCGTGTCGCGCCGGAGGCCCGCCGTGTCGAGGTGGGCGCGCAGCCGCCCGATGGCGCGGTCCATCGCCGTGATCTCCGCGAACCGCTCGCGCAGCACGTCGCGCTGCAGGCGGTCGGCGTTGCGGCCGGTTTTGTTGTCCGTGAGTTTCACCTTCCGGTTGCCGAAGCTCGGCGGCAACCCGTCGTAAAGCGCGAGATCCTCGGGCAACGCCTGATACGGTTCGTGCGGCGAGCCGAACCACACCACGACGAAAAACGGCCGCCCCGCGGCCCGCGCGCGCCCGATGAACCGGATCGCTTCGTCGATCACCAAGGCGGAACTCTCGCCTTTGAACACCTGCGGCGCGCCGCCGTTGCGCGAGAAGTGCGGGTCCAGCTCGAAGAAATTGTCGTGCGACACCCACTCGTCGAAGCCCAGCGCGCCGGGGTTCGTCGGCGACTCCGCCTTCACCGGCCCGAGGTGCCATTTGCCGAAGTGCCCCGTCGCGTAGCCCGCGTCGCGCAGCAACCGCGCCACCCCGATCTCCTGCGGCCGCACGGACCACCCGGGGGCAAAGGTCCCGGACCGGTGATGATGCCGGCCCGTGATGACCGTCGCGCGCGTCGGCGAGCAACTGGCCCCGCCCGAGTAGAACCGGTCCAACCGCAGCCCGCCGGCCGCCATCGCGTCGAGCACCGGCGTTTTGAGGTAGGGGTGACCGTTGTAGCCGGTCTCGTCCCAGCCGTGATCATCGCCCATCAAGAGCACGACGTTCGGCCGCTCGGCGGCGGTCGCGGCCAGGCTGCCGAGGCCGGCCGCAAGGCACAGCGCAAGCACGGGGAAAAGGCGGGGCAAGGTCATGGGACGAAGGCGGGGTTGTTCTGCGGACCGGCCGTCGGGTCGCGCGGAGAATGCCCGCGTCCGCACCGGCTGCCGGCTCGCACGCTGGTTCGCCGCACCGCGGCGGACAAGTCGCGATTCACCGCCCGCACCCCTTCGTCGGATGAGAACCGCGCAGGCGGCGCCCACGCCGCGGTTTTGTTTCTCCCCTACTCCGCTCCGGCCCCGGTCTCCACGGCGCAAAGCGGCCAACGCGGACTACTGCCAAAGCTGATCGATCCGCAGTTCCAACGGATTGTCGGAATCGATTTTCCAACCCGCACTGCGAAGCACCAGCCTGAGCTCGCTGCCATTCGGACCCAGCGGCAGCCGATAGGTGGCGCTGCGCGTCGCGGCGTCCGTGGGCTTCGGCAATCGCACCACCGGCAATAGCGCGAGGATTTCTTGGTAGACGTCGAGGTCGCCTTGCGGTGCAGCCGCCCACCGCCCCAGCTTCACCCGCTCCGGACGCGTCACGAGCCGGGCGATGTCTTCCCGATCGTGCCGCAGCACCGCATAGACAAAGCGCAGGACCAGTTGGCGATGAGAAAACCCGATCTGGTCGATCAGGAACCGCGCGTCGACCCGGCCGTCTCGCAGTTCCACGATGCAAAGGCCGTTTTGAATCCTGAACCACTGCACGGAGGCTCTGCCCGTTTCCTCCTGCTGCACTTCGCGCAGGGCCGCTTCGTTCCGCACGCCGCGGATCATCCACAGGTCGTCGTGCGGCCAGCAGACTTTCGCGATGTCGACGCCGTCGCCCCCGTGGATGTAGGCGAGGAAATCCTTCACCGGCTCCGCGGACCGGAGCGAACCGACAACCGACAACAAGAGCGCTACTGCCAGCAAACGAAGGTGAGTGTTCATGTTTTCGAGTCGCTGCCTCCGGTCGCCCGGCCGCAACACCTCCGAATACCGGAATTTCGGTAGAGCCCGGACTTGACTCGCCCGAGCGTGAGTCCGCCGGACGGATGCCGCGACGGTCGCCGACCTCGGGCGGGCGGCAACGGCCCCGCCCGCGCGCTCAGTGCGTCATCGCGTAGAGCAGGATGTTGATCGCGAGGGGATACGCGATCTTCTCGGCATACTTCTCGAAATACTCGTGGTTCTCGCCTTCGCGCTCCCAGCCGTCGCTGTCGTCCGAGTTGTGCAGCACGACCACCATGATCCGCCCCTTTTCGTCGAAGATCACGCGGTGCTGGATCTGCGTGCCGGGGATCTTGATGCCCATGCGGATGTTCGGCACCTGCGCCTTCTCGCGGATCGTGATCACCGTGCGATAGAGCGGATGCTCGATCGGCAACTCGACAAACCGGTGCTCCGGCAAGATCGCCCGGAACGTCCGCTCGATCAGCGTCCAGTCGTCGTCGCCCCATGAATCCGCCGTCAGCATGAAGCCGCCGTTGCGCAGGTAGTTTCGCAGCGCCAGCACCTCCGCCTCGGTCAAGCCCATCGCGCCGGGCGCCGCCGCGAAGAGGAACGGATAGTGCCCGAGGTCCGGATCGGTCGCCCGCACGAGGCGCGCGTTGGGATCCACCTTCAGTGCGGTGAGCTGCTGCAGCCGATACGAGAGATTCAGGTCCGCGTCCGGCAGGTCGGTCGTCCACCCGCCGCGCCGGCTGCCCGCCGGCCGCGGCGCCGTGTCGTAGCGCAACCGCGCAAAGGTAAACACGTCCGGGCCGAATCCCGCGGGATTCTCCCACTCCGGTGTGCCCGTGCTGCGCGAACCGATCTCCCGCGCCGTCCGCGCCCCGGGCGGCACATGGATCTGCCCGCCGCCGAAGAACCGCCCCTGCGCCAGCACCGCCGCCGCGCCGCACAGCACCAGCCCCCACGCCAACAGCGGGCGCGCGGAGCAACAGCGGGGCAAGAGGCGCATGGTCCCGGCAGGTAGAGGCAACCGGACTGCCGGAGCAAACCGAATGCCGGCGCCCCCCCCGCGAACGCCGGCCCGGCGTTCCGGCGCGGCGCACCGCAGACCTTCGCGACCGCGGCGCGAAACTCCCCGGTCGCGGACGGTTGCGAGAGACGGGGCAACCAGCGCGGCCGGCGGAGATCCGCGGCGAGTTCCGGAATCCACGGCTCGTGCGTCGATCCCGGGCACGCGGCGGCCAGGACACGCGGCCGGCGGCGCCGCGGCCGGGGGCACCGCCGCGCCCGCCGCTTCGGCCCGCTCCGGGAATCCCTTGGTTCGCGATCGTGTCGACCCTTCGCGACCCGGACACCGCCCCGCAGGCCCGCTTCTGCAGCCGCCCGATCGTAACCGAAAGCCCGGTTGGATCGCACCGCCCCGGCAGAGTCGCCGCGATTCGGCATTCGTCGCCGCCCGCTCGGCGGGCGGCGGGGCGGAATTGTCGTCACTCGGGATCCTTTGCGCGATTTCCGCAAATACCTGCGCACCGCGCCCCGATTTTGGCGACTGCAGGGTTCACGATGATCACATCTATCCGTCCTCTCCACCTCTCTCTCGTCGCCGGTCTGGGCCTCGTCGCCGGTCTCGCCGGCTGTGCCTCCACGTCCGCCACCGCTCCGGCCACCGCCGCCCAGCCGATGCCCACGATGGCCCAAGCCGCCGACACCGCGCGCGACGACGCGATCGCCATGCAGGTCAGGTCCGCCCTCGCCGCCTCGCCGGGCCTCGCCGCCGCCCAACCCGTCATCGTCGTCTATCAACGCGGCGTCTTCCTCACCGGCATCGTGCGCCTGGCTTCCGACAAGGACCAAGCCACGCGCCTCGCCCGCACCGTCTCGGGCGTCAACGACGTCACCAACAACCTCACGGTGCAAAGCGTCGCCGACGAATCGACCGAGGCCGCCGAGGACATCCGGATCACCCGCCAAGTGAAGGAAACCTTCGCCGCCGATCCCGCGATCAACGCCCTCGGCGCGTTCGTCGCGACGTTCAAACGGGTCGTTTATCTGAGCGGCACCGTGGCCTCGCCCGATGATCGCGCCCGGGCCGATCGCCTCGCCCGCACGGTGCCCGGCGTCGTCGACGTGACCAACAACATCGGGCCCAAGGCCTGATTCCCGCCCGCCCGGCGCGGATCCGCGGGGATCCGGCCGCACCCGCCCGTCGCGGCCGCCTCACCCGGCGGCCGCTTCCCTGCCCCGGCACCGCGTCTCGATCATGCCGGTCGCCAACGCAAACCGCGTCAGGCCCACCGTGTCGTGAATGTCCAGCTCGTCCATCGCGCTCTGCCGGCGATTCCCGACGGTCTTGATGCTCACGCCGAGCGCGGCCGCGATGAGTTTGTCGGCCGAGCCCTCCGCGATCCGTTGCAACACCTCCGCATCCCGGGGCGTGGGTTCCGGCGCCACTACCTCGGCCAGCGCCCCGCGCGTCCGCGCCAGCGCCCGCAGGCGCCGCAGCCGGCGCTCGATCAGCGGGCTGAAATAGGTCCCGCCCGCGGCGACCCGCAGGTTCGCGCGCGGAAGCACGCGGCCGGTTTCCTGTTTCGCCACGAATCCCGGCGCGCCGACGCGGATCATCTGCGCCACGTAGTGGTCGTCCGAGTGCGCCGACAACGCCGGCACGCGCGTCTCCGGCGCGACCTGCCGGATGCGCCGCGCGGCTTGGAAACCGTTGAGGCCGGGCATCGCCACGTCCATGACCACGACGTCCGGCCGCAGGCGCGCGACGAGGTTCACCGCCGTGCGGCCGTTCTCGGCCTCGCCCACCACGGTGCAGGCCGTGCCGACCGTGAGCAGCGCGCGCAACCCTTCCCGCATCACCACGTGGTCGTCGGCCGGCAGCACGCGGTTCTTTTTCACCGCACCGGCTTCCGCCGCGGTCGCCGCACCGGGATGCGCACCCGCACCGTCGTCCCCCGTCCCGCGCGGCTCGCGATCGCCAAAGTCCCGCCCGCCATCGCCACACGCTTCCGCATGTCCACCAACCCGAGCCCGCCGCGCCCCGCCGCAGAGCGCCGCCCCGGAACGCCGCGGCCGTCATCCTTGATCACCAGCCGCACCGCATCGGCCTCCGGCGACAACGGCACCATCGCCGCCTTCGCCCGGACATGCCGCGCGACGTTGGTCATCGCGTCCTGGGCCAGGCGGAAAAGTCAGATCGAGCGCCGACCCGAGCGGTGCCGCCCCAGCGCCGCCGAGCACTCGGATGCGAGGATCGGACCGCGCGGGCAATTCGCGCGCCAGCGCTCGCAACGCCGGCGCCAATCCCAGCACGTCGAGCACGGCCGGCCGCAAATCCCGCGCATACCGGTGCGTCCGCGTCACCGCGCGTTCGATCGCCGCCTGCGCCCATTTCAATCCGCCGCCCGCGGCGCCGGGGCGCCCGGCCCTCGCCGCTCCGCCGTCTCAGCCTGCCGGCGTCGCCGCTCCGCCACCAACCGTGCACCGAGCTGCGGCGGGAGGGGAGGTCCGCAAGGGAGTGTGATGGCGGCACGCCCGGGTTCGCCGGACGCCGCCGCCCGTGATGGCCCGGCGCCGGCGTGGCGAGGAACGCCCTCTGGTGTGAACACCTCCCCCGGTCCGCGCGGCCCCGGGGGAACGCAGCGTCCGCTCCGTCACGCCCGCACCGGGCGTCCGATCCATCCCTCCGCCCGACCCAACCCGACCGGCCGGCCCCGACCCGCCGCGGCCAGCAAAGCCCGCAACTGCCCGCGTGCCCGGGCCATGCGGCTCTTCACCGTGCCCACGCCCACGCCCGTCGCCCCGGCGATCGTTTCGTAAGAGTCGTCCGCCTCCACCCGCGCCTCCAGCAACCGCCGCGGCGCCGCATCGAGCCGCGCCAAGCAGGCCCGCACCCACGCCATCGCCTCGTTGCTCTCCGCCGCGCCCGCCGGGTCCGGCCCCTCCGCGGCCAGCCGGCTGCCGACCGTGACGGAGCCGCCGGCCCCCGAGCTGCTTTCCAATGAGCTCACCCGGTCGCGCCCGCGCCGGAAACTCCAGCGGCACCGGTCGCGCGCCACGTGCCCCGCGATCCGCCGCAGCCACGTCGCCAACGCCGCCTCGCCCCGAAAACCTGCGAGCCCCCGGTGCGCACGCAAAAACGTGTCCTGCGCCACTTCGTCGGCATCGGCCCGGTTGTGCACCAGCGCCACCGCGATCGCCGTCACCCGCCCGCGATGCCGGGCCACGATCTCCGCAAACGCCCGCTCGTCCCCGCCGCGGCAGCGCACCACCAACGCATCGTCGATCCGTCCCTCCCGGATCGCCGCTTCGGACCGCAGGCCCGACGGACGGTGGGGTTGGACCAAGGACTGCGGTGCAACCGCAGGCGAACCGGAAGGGACGAACATGCCCTAGGGTATCCCGCCTCCGCCCCCGCGCCCATGGGGTAAACGACTACCTTTGCCTCGGGGTTTCCCCTGCCCGGCGACCGTCGCCGCCGCCGCGCGCGCCCGTTTCCGCCGCCCCCGCGCGCCGCACGCACCGGCCAAACACCCGCGCCGCTCTCAGATCCCGCCTCCGGCCAAGGTCGCGCCGGACTCCGCGGCCGACGGCGCATCGGCCTCCGGCGGGACCACGCCCACCGCCGCGCGGTAGGCTTCGTGCAACTGATAGGTCTGCGCCGCGCCGAGTTTTTGTCCGAGTTGCGCCCCGAGATAGAGCAGGCCGGCGAGAACGCCCATCGAGCCGGTGATCCAAAACGCCCACGGCTCGCCGCCGACCAGCATCTGCGCCCCGCCGAACACGCCGGAAAACGTCCCCAGCAATCCCGTGATCAGGTAGCCGTAAAGAAACACGCCCCACACCTCGATCTCCGGTCCGTAGGTGCCCGTCACGCGGGTGGTGCCGTCGGGCGCGGGATCGAGCATGATGAACAACCGCGGCGACCAATACCGTCGCCGCGCCGGCGCATGGTGCAGGCCGATGAAGCCCGGAAAATCATGCACCTCGAATTGCGGCGAGCAGCCAGCCAAGCCCGCCAGTATCCGCCGGCGCGCATTCTCGGGGGTGAGCGCGAGGTCGTGCTCGAAACGCGGACGCACGCGGAAGCTGCTCAGCGGAGGAGGAGTGGCCATGGGGCGCGGGGGGGTTGCGGGGCGCGGCGACCGGACCGCCGCAGGCAATATCGGGCATACCGCGACCGCCACCGCGGTCAACGCGCAACCCGGTCCGCCAACCGGCGTTTTCCCGCGCGCCGGCCCCCCCCGGCGCGCACCGCGCCGCTACCGGTCCAGCGCCGCCGCCGCCGCTTCCGGCACCGCCACCTCGGTGCGGCCGATCCCGCGGATGCGGGTGCTCCACTGCTGCATCGTCCAGCGGGTCGACTTCGCCTTCGTATCCGGAAATCCGATGCCCAGCACCGTGTGCACCTCCTCCAATCCGTCCGGCCCCGGCTTGAAAATCACCGTGCCGTGCACGTCCGGCGCGCGCCGCGCCTCCGCCCCGCCCCAGAGCCGCTCGATCGCCTTCTCCGACAACTCCCCGAGGATCAGGCCCTGCACCGTCCGCACCGACTTCAGATCCGCGACCAGGTCGAGCAAGTCCTCCGATACCGGCCGCAGCGCGCTCGCCTTCAGCGCCGCCGCGTGCAGGCGCGCCAGCCGCACCGTCTTCCCCCCGAAGGCGACCTCGCGGGCCGCGTCCGCCGACGGTCGCAGCGCGCTGCGGCGCACCCAGCCCGCCGGCGTCAGCGCCACCACGTCCCCCGCGCGCGCCACGGCTGTCACCGGCACCGCGAGCTCGCGGGTCGGCGCAACTTCGAAGCGCGCCCAGCCCGCCGGATCGAATTCGCCGCGCACCTCGACGGCGGCGTTGGGATCGATCCGTGGCTCCGTCGTCGTGCCTTGGAAACGTTGCCGCACGGTCGTCTCCCAGGCGTGGCTCGTGCGCGCGAGCGCGCCGACCGCCGCCCGCAGTTCCGCTTCGCCCTCCCCGCGCGCGACCGGCGCAAGCACCGCCGCCACGACGAGGAGCATCATCCGGGGAAACATGCCCGCCTTCCTACCCTCGCCTCCGGCGGGGGCAAGGACGGCGTCGCCGGCGCGCCGCGCGGCGCTCATCGCGGACCTTCTCCCGTCGGATTCCCCGCGCCGCGCGGAAAAATCCGGCGCCGCTTGGGTCCCTGGGCCGGCAGCGGCGCCCCTTCGCCGCGCAGCGGCCGCGGCGTGTGCCGGCGCCGCCCGAGCCGCCGCGACTCCGCCGCGAAGTGCAGCTGCAACTCCTGCATCCGGCCGAACAGATCGAGCAGTTGCGTCGGCCGCGCGTAATCGTCCAGCCCACGGCGGTCGAGCGCCACCAGCAGTTCGTGCGTCGCTTCGAGCGTGGAAAGGCAGCCCGGCTCCGGCTGCGTCTTGATCACGTAGCGGCTCGGTGCCGCCCCCGAGAACATGACTTTCGGCAGCCGCTGCAGGCTCGGACTCGCCTTCCACATCCGGCGCGCCAGCCGCCACGTCGCGTCGAGCAGAAAGACCGTCAGGCGCCGCCCGCCGAGGTCCGCCGCGGGCAACTCGTTTTTCGACAGGTCGACCGCATCCCGCGCCGGATAGAGGACCACGGGATAGTTGGCGGGATCGCGGACCAGCGCCTGCACCGCCTCGTGCGCATCGAACTCGATGCCCATGTGGATCTCGCTGTCGGCGAGGCACAGGTGCGTGAGCCGGCCCGTCGCCGCCTTCGTGTGCTTGAACTCCTCCGGGTGCATCAGAAACACGAAGCGCGTCCGCGTCGGCATCGGCACGATCGAGCCGCACCAGCACAACGGCTGCGGCCAAAAACAGCGGTAACACATCGGGCGCCCCATGGTCCCGCCCACGCTGGCCACCCGGCCGAGGCCTGGCCAGCGGCAAACCCGTCCGCCCCGGCCGCGTTGCTCAGGGCGCGGCCGACAGATCGGCGCAGACCAGTTCGCGGTCGCTTCGCGCGAACACGTGCCGATACGCAAAGGCCGGATGCGCCCACGTGACGGCCCGCCCGCGCGGGCCCTGCTCCAGGGTCGGCTCCAGCAACCGCGCCCGCGCGAGTTCGCGGTAACCCGCCGCCGTCAACTGCGCCAAAATCAGATTGCCCTGCTCGGTAAAGATCCACGCCCGGTCGCCCGTTTCGCCGACCCGCACGAGGTGCAGCGTCGCATGCCACGCCTTTGGCATCGGCTCCAGCGTCTCCCAGTGGCGTTTGCCGGTCATCAGGTCGAGACAGCGGAGTTCGCCGTCGGTCTGCACCCCGACGACGAGGCCGTTCATCACCAGCGGATCGGGTATGACCGGCGCGAGCGTGTCGTCCGTGCGCGGCCGGCGCCCGCGCGACCACACCACGTCGACCGCCGTCCGGTCCTGGGCGAGCCGATAGAGATAGGAACCCGCATGAGCCGTCGCGAAAAACATCAGGTCGCCGTGCACCGACGGCGCGGGAATCGCGATCGGCCAACTGCTCTTCGGCTGCTCGTGCGTCCAGCGCACCGTCCCGTCGGCCGGCTCGAAGGCCACCAGCCGGTAACCGAGCGCCATCACGACCAGCCGCCGCCCCGCCTGCTCGACGATGATCGGCGGCGCGTAGGAGGCCTCGTCCGGAAACGCCTTCCAACGCGCGGCCCCCGTCAGCCGGTCCAGCGCCACCACGCAGGCCTCCCCTTCCCCGCCGATCTGCGTGATCACGAGGTCGCCCTCGACCAGCGGATGCGCCGCCAGACCCCAGCGCGGCATCCGGATGCGGTAGTCCGCCCGCAGGTCGCGCCGCCAGAGCACCTCGCCCGACGCCGCATCGAGGCAGTGGAAGTGCCCCGCCGCGCCCAGCGCATACGCGCGACCGTCCCGCACCGTCACGGCCGCGCGCGGACCGGCCTCGTAGGTGAAATCCGCATACGAGACGGGATACGCGACCGACCACAGCCGCGCGCCGGTGCGCCAGTCGAAGCACTGCACGCGCTCGGACGAGGTTTCCTTGACGAAATCCGTCAGGAAAACGCGTCCCGCGGCGACGGTGGGGCTGCTGTAGCCCGCGCCGACCGGCACCGACCAGCGCAGGGGGATCGCGGTCCCGGAAAATTTTTCGACGAGCCCGGTCTCGCGCCACACCCCGTCTCGCCGCGCCCCGCGCCACTGCGGCCAATCCTGGCCGTCCGGCGGCGCCGACGGAGCGACCGGAACCGCTTCGGCCGCTCCCGCGACGGCGGCTAGACCGAACGAGACGAGCGCACACAACGGCAGGGAACGGGGCAACCAACGCATTAGCCACGCTGCGGCGGATCGTCCCGCACGGTCGAGGCGGAAAGTAACGGGGGTTGGCGCGCCTCGCCGGGCTCACCCGGCCTGCGTCGGGCGATGTCCCTTCCGTCGCCACCGGACGCGAACCGCGGTGCGGCCCCATCGAAAGCCACGGCCGCCGCGCGTAAAAAAGCCGCGACCCGGAGGGGTCGCGGCTGAAGGGAAACGGGGCCGGAGCGGCGGCGCGGACCGGTTACTGGCAGGCTTCGCACTCCTCGCCGCGGCGCATCGCCTCGATGCTGCAGGCTTTTTTCTCTTCCGCGGTGTAGGTCTTCTTGCCTGTCGCCGCCACGGCGGCCGCCGCGTCGGCTTTCACCTGCTCCTTGCTGTGGCTGCCGCCGAAGTCGCCGCTGTTTTGACCGCCGTCCTGGCCTTCCTTGATCGCGCCGCGGACTTCCTTCTTCACCGCGACCGTGGCCTTCTCGATGTTCGAGGCGCCGAGGCTGCGGAGGTAGTAGGTGGTCTTGAGGCCGACGTGCCACGCCTGGCGATACATGTGGCTGAGCGTCTTGAGGTCGGGCGTCTTGATCCAGAGGTTCACGCTCTGCGCCTGGTCGATCCACTTCTGGCGGCGCGCGGCGGCGTCGATGATCCACTTGGCGTCGATGTCGAAGGCCGTGAGGTATTTCGCCTTCAGGTCGCCGGGGATGCGCTCGATGTCCTTCAGCTCGCCGTCGAAATACTTCAGGTTGTCGATCATGTCCTGATCCCAGAGGCCGCGCGCCTTGAGGTCCTTCACGAGGAAGGGATTCAGCACGATGAACTCGCCCGAGAGGTTGGATTTGACGAAGAGGTTCTTGTAGGTCGGCTCGATGCAGGGGCTCGTGGCCGTGATGTTCGAGATCGTCGCGGTCGGCGCGATCGCGAGGCAGTTGGAATTGCGCATGCCCTGTGCGGCGATCTTCGCGCGGAGGGGCGTCCAGTCCATCTTGCCGCCGCGGGGCACCTCGACCTGGACGCCGCGCTCTTGCTCGAGCAGGTCGAGCGTGTCCTGCGGCAGGAGGCCGCGGTCCCACTTGGAGCCTTTGTAGCTGGAGTAGGTGCCGCGCTCGGCCGCGAGGTCGGAGCTGGCCTCGTAGGCGTAGAACGCGATGGCCTCCATGGCCTCGTCGTTGAATTCGACGGCCTCGGGCGAGGCGAACGCATGGCCGCGGAGGTAAAGCGCGTGCGCGAGACCCATCACGCCGAGGCCGATCGGGCGGTGGCGGAGATTGGAGGTCTTGGCGGACGGCGTCGGGTAGAAGTTGATGTCGATGACGTTGTCGAGCGCGCGGACGGCCATGCGGATCGTCTCGCGCAGCTTGGCGTGGTCGAGGGAGCCGTCGGGCTTGAGGTGCGTCTCGAGGATGACGGAGCCGAGGTTGCAGACGGCGGTCTCGTCGTTGCTCGTGTTGAGCGTGATCTCGGTGCAGAGATTCGACGAGTGGATGACGCCGGCGTGGTCCTGCGGGGAGCGGATGTTGCAGGCGTCTTTGAAGGTGATCCAGGGATGGCCGGTCTCGAAGAGCATCGAGAGCATCTTCTTCCAGAGCTCGAGCGCCTCGATCTTCTGGCCGTGGACTTTGCCCTCCTCGGCGAGCTTCTCGTATTCGAGGTAGCGCTTCTCGAAGGCGGCGCCGTAGAGTTCGTGGAGGTCCTTGACCTGGTTGGAGCGGAAGAGCGTCCAGTGCTGGCGGGCCTCCATGCGCTTCATGAACAGGTCGGGAATCCAGTTCGCCGTGTTCATGTCGTGCGTGCGGCGGCGGTCGTCGCCGGTGTTTTTGCGCAGCTCGAGGAACTCGAAAATGTCGTTGTGCCAGGTTTCCAGATACGCGCAGCCTGAGCCCTTGCGTTTGCCGCCCTGGTTGACGGCGACGAGCTGGTCGTTGTGGAGCTTGAGGAACGGGATGACGCCCTGGCTCTCGCCGTTGGTGCCGGAGATGTAGGCGCCGGTGCCGCGGACCGCGGTCCACGAACCGCCGAGGCCGCCGGCCCACTTGGCGAGGAAGGCGTTGTCGGCGATGCCGCGGAGCATGATGCTCTCGATGGTGTCGTCGACGTAGTAGAGGTAGCAGGAGCTGAGCTGGCTGTGGAGCGTGCCGGAGTTGAAAAGGGTCGGCGTGCTGCTGCAGAAGCGGCGGCTCTTGTAGAGCTCGTAGAGACCGGCGACGCGGGCTTCGCGGTCGCCCTGCTCGTCGAGCATCAGCCCCATGGACACGCGCATCCAGAAGAACTGCGGCGTCTCGATGCGGCGCGCGGTCTTCTTGGTTTTGTCGATGATGAGGTAGCGGTCATACATCGTCTGGATGCCGAGGAAGTCGAACTCGAGGTCGGACGACGGATCGAGGGCGGCGCCGAGACGGGCGAGGTCGTAGTCGAGCAGGCGGGCGTTGAGGCGCTTGATGGCGACGCCGTGCTCGAGGTATTTGCGGAAGGCTTTCTGGTGGGCGTCCTTCAGCTTGCCGATGCCGTCGCGCATGATGTCCCAGCCGAGCACTTCCTCGTAGATGTAGGTGAGCTGGATGCGGCCGGCGAACTTGGCGAAGTCGGCGTCCTTCTCGATCAGCGTCTTCGAGTTGAGGACGATGGTGGCGTCGAGGTCCTTCTGCGTGATCTGGTCGTAGACGGAGCGGCGGAGTTCCTGCTCGATCTCGTCGTTGGAGAGGCAGAGATCGAGGCCGATGCGGGCGAACTCGATGCGTTTGCGGAGGTCGGCGCCGTCCCAAAAGACGTTGGTGCCGTCGGCTTTTTTCACGACGATCATGGTGCCCTGCGCCGGCGCATCGGGAGCGGGGGCGACGGCGGGCTCGGCGGAGGCGTCGATACCGAGGTCGCGGGCGATGCTGCGCTGGGCGCGGAAGAGGATGTAGGCCTCGGCGACCTTGAAGTGGCCGGCCTTCATCAGTTCCTCCTGCACCATGTCCTGGATCTCCTCGATGTGGACGAAGGACTGCTTGGAGGAGTGGACGCGCTCGGTGACGGCCTTGGTGATGGCGACGGCCGGGGCGGAGTCGCGCTGGAGGGAAAGGAAGGTCTTGCGGACGGCGATCTCGACCTTGTGCTCGCTCCAGGGGACGACCTGGTTGTTGCGGCGGATGACGCGGAGGGTGGAAGCGGCGGCGGCTTCGCGGTCGATGGAGATCTTGCGGGCGCGGTTGAGCAGGAGGCTCTTGGCGACGAAGTAGGCGTTGTTGTCGACGAGGGTCTTCTCGATCAGCTCGTAGAGGGCGTTGAGCGAGAGGCGGACGGGCGACTGCTTGCGGGCGAGTTCGTTGAGGTGGGCGGCGACTTCGCGGCAGATCGAGGCCACCCAGGCCCGGTTGGCGTCGGTAAAGATGTCCTTCTCGCCCTTGGCGAGGTGGACGTTGGTCAGCGCCTTGCCGAGGGTGTCGGCGACCTCGGCGAGCACAAACTTCTCCTCGCCGTGCGGGCAGAGGAGGACGACGTGCGGGACGGCCACGGTCTCGCCGGCGAGGACATCGCGCCAGGCGTAGTGGGGTTTCTGTTCGACGGGCGTGTGGACGGTGCGCTTGAGCGCGAGATCGTGGGCGAGGGTCGGGTGACTCATGGCAAAGGCGGAGCGGCGGAGATGAAGCGGACGAAAAGGAAAATACGGCGGGAGCGGCGGAAAAGAGAGCGTCCCGGGCGGCGCCGACAGAGCGGCGTCGCGCCGGGCGGGCGCGGGGGTGAGGGCGCGATGAAGCGGGATAGGGTCGGAGTCGGGGGATCGCCCGGGGCGGGGCGGAAACTCAGAGTTCGTCGTCGTGCGCGACGTTGAGCGAGGAGGCTTTCTGATACTCGGTGACGCGACCCTCGAAGAAGTTCTGTTCCTTCTTGATGTCCATCATCTCGGCGAGCCAAGGGAGCGGATTGCGCACCCCGGGCGAAAGCGGAGCAAGCCCGCAGCCTTCGAGGCGACGGTCCGCGATGTAGTCGATGTAGCTGAGAAACTCGTCGGCCGCGAGGCCCACGGCGTTCACCGGGAGGCAATCGCGGATGAACTCCTTCTCGAGGGTGATCGCCTCGCGCATGAGGGACCGGAGTTCTTCCTTGAACTCGGTCGTCCAGATCTCGCGGTTCTCCTCGACGAGGTCCATGAACAGATTGCGGAAGACCTCGATGTGATTCGACTCGTCGCGGAGGGTGTAGCGGAACATCTGGCCGATGCCGGGAAACTTGTTCTGCCGGTAGAGCGAGAGCACCATGCCGAACAGCCCGTAGAACTGCGTGCCCTCCATGCACTGGCCGAAAATGAAGATGTTCTTCGCGAGCAGCTTCTTGTTCTCGGGCTGCGTGAGGTCGAGGTCGCGGCGGAGCGCGTGGGAGGTCTTGGTGACGAACTCGTTTTTCCGGACGATCGTGGGGATGTCCTCGAACATCGCCTCGCACTCGTGCGGGTTGATCTGCAACGAGGCGATCATGTAGAGCAGCGAGTCCGCGTGGATGTTCTCCTCGTGGGCGTGGCGGCCGAGGACCAGCTTCAGCTCGGGGGCGGTGACCAGCTCGCGGACGACGTGCTGGATATTGTCGCCGACGATGCCCTCGGCGGCGGAAAAATAGCCGATGCCCATCCGGATGATCCAGCGCTCGACATCCGAAACTCCCTTTTCATCGCGCCATTGCTCGATGTCCTTGCCCATCGGGATGTCCTCCGGCTCCCAGTGGTTGGCCTTCATCTTGCGGTAAAGGTCGTAGGCCCACTGGTATTTGAGCGGGAGGAGGTTGAAGGTCATGGTCTCGCGACCGTTGATCACTTTCTTGGCGGCAAACGCCGCTTCGGCTTTCGCCTGATCGAGGACGAAGGTCTTGGCGCCGACCTGGAAGGATTTTTGCATGGAGCTGCGGAAAAGGAAGAAGCTGGCGGAAAAGAGGAAAGGGCGGGAAAGACGGAGGCGGGAAACGGTGCGGAAAGGAGGAAAAAGCAGGCGGAATCAGGGCTTTTTCGACTGAAATGGACCGGTGGCGACGTAAAGTTGTTGGAAGATGTTCACGGCTTACTGACCACTACAGGATGTGGTCCCTCCCCGCGAAGACCACAACGGATGGGAACCGTGGCCGGCTCCGTCAATTCGTTTGTCATGATTTTCGTGTTAATTTTCGGCGATTTTTTGGCTTGCCGGCCCAAGCCGCCGCGCGCGCCGAAACCGGCGCGGAAACGGGACTTCGGAAGGCCGCGGGCGGGAGCGGCGCGGGGCCGTATTCACCCGGCTGGCACAGCGCACCCGGACGCCGGAAACCTCCTCTGAAACGGCGCGCCGGAGCCGTCTCCACTTCGTGGCGACACCAGGCGCGACTCAACGTCCGGCGCGCAACCGCGCCGCCTCGGCGCGGACCTCGGCGTCGCCCGGGACCGCGGCGAGGTAGGCCTCGTAATGCGCGAGCGCCTCGGCGGGCCGCCCGAGCCGGCCGAGCGCGTAGCCGAGGGCGCGGCGGGCGGCGGGAAAATCGGGGCGCAGCCGCAGGGCGCGCTCGAGCGGCGGCACCGCGTCGGCCCAGCGGCCGAGTTCGAGGAGGGCGGAGGCGAGGTTGAAGGGCGCATCGGGCAGCCCGGGGGCGAGGGCGGCGGCGCGCTCGTAGGCGGGCAGCGCCTCGGCCGGACGGCCGAGGGCGAGCAAGGCGTTGCCGGCGTTGACGTGGGCCTCGGCGTATCCGGGATTCAACTTCACGGCGGCCTCGTAGCGCGCGAGCGCCTCGGCCATGCGGCCGCCGGCCGCGAGGGCGTTGCCCCAGTTGTAGTGCGCCTCGGCGTAGTCCGGACGCAACGCGACGGCGCGGCGGAAATGCGGCTCCGCCTCGGCGCCGCGGTCGAGCTGCGCCAGGACGTTGCCGAGGTTGTTGTGCGCCTCGGCGAAGGCGGGGCGGCGCCGCACCGCTTCCTCGTAGCGGCTGACCGCCTCGGCGGGCCGGCCGGCGCGCACCAGGGCGTTGCCGAGGTTGTTCAGCGCCTCCGGGTAGTCCGGCTGCACCGCGAGCGCGCGGCCGTAGCCGGCGATCGCCTCGTCGAGGCGGCCGAGCTGCGCGCGGGCGACGCCGAGGTTGTAGTGGGTTTCCGGATAGTCGGGCTGCAGCGCGAGGGCACGGCCGTAGCTGGCGACCGCGGCCTCGATCGCGCCGGCGCGGAATTGCGCCTGGCCGAGATTGTTGTGGGCGCGCGCGTTGGCGGGGTATTTCGCGGCGGTGTCGGCCCAAAGGGCGAGCTCGCCGCGGTAGTCGCGGTTGCGGGCCGCCGTCGCGAGCGCGAGGGCGGCGGCCAGCACCGGCACCGCCACCAGGACGCCGCGCGCGCCGACCGCCGCGCCGCCGAGCACGAGCAAGGCGACGGGGGCCGCGAGCGGCAAATAGAGCCGGTGCTCGGCCATCGTCTGGGTGACGATCGGCACGAAACTCGAGCTCGGCGCCAGCAGCACGAAGAACCACGCGCCGACAAACCCGAGCGCGGGCCGCCGCACGACCGCCCAGCCGGCACCCGCCAGCAGGGCGCAGACCGCGAGCGCCTGGGGCAGGACCGCACCGAGGTGCCGCTCGACGCCGGGACCGTAGTCAAAGACAAGTGGATACGGCCAGACCGCGAGACCGAGATAGGTCGCGAGCGCCCGGCATTGCGTCAGGGCGTAGGTCCAGGGCGTGATGCCGGCGCCGAAGCCCGCCGTGCCGCCGCGTCCGTCCGTCGCGGCGACAAGGCCGGCGAGCAGCAGCCAGGACGCGGCCAGGGCCAGGTGGATCCGGCCGTGGCGCCGCCACGCGGCGCGCCAGCCCCCGGAAACGAACGCGCGGTCCCAGCAGAACGCGAGCAACGGCGCGGCGGCGACGATTTCCTTGGTCGCCGTGCCGAGCACGCAGGCCGCGACGGCGACGGCAAACCAGCGCCCGGCGCGCGGGCCGGGCGCCGTGCCGCGCGCGAACGCGTAGAGCGCGAGCAGCAGGAACATCCCGGCGAGCGACTCGGCGCGCTGGACGATGTAGGTGACGGATTCCGTCTGCAGCGGATGCAGGCTCCACACCGCCGCCACCGCGGCGGCGAGGCCGACGGCGCGCGGCCCGAAGCGCGCGCGCAACGGCGCCGACTCCAGCGTGCGCCGGACGAAGCCGCAGAGCAGCCGCGTGGCGGCGACATGGATCGCGAGATTCGCGGCGTGGTAACCCCGGACCGAGGTGCCGCCCACGGCGTAGTTGAGCGCGAAGGAGAGGTTCAACAGCGGCCGGCCGCTGGTCGTGAGGCCGCCGGCCTGATCGGGAAAGAGCACGGCGCCGAGGGGCCGGAGTCGGCGGATGCTTTCGTTTTCGAGGATCGACGGCAGGTCGTCGAAGACGAAGGGCCCCGCGAAGCTGCCGGCCCAGGCCGCGACGACGGCGGCGGCCAGCAGCGTGCCCAGAACGCGGATACGCCGGTGGCCGGACGGCGGCGACGAGGGCGGGGATGGCGCGGCGGGAGACGGGAGCACGGGGCAGCCAGCGAAACGGAACGCCGCCGCAGGGAAACTGCTATTTTCGGCGCGCCTGCGGTGGCCGCGCGGAACAACGGCCGCCGCCGGTGCGCGACCGGCGGCGGCCGGACACAAAAAAGGCGGCCGCGCGAGATGCGCGGCCGCCCCGGGGGAAGAACGAAGCGGCGATCGTCAGAACTTGATCGTCATGCCGAGCTTGGCCTGCCAGCGGGACTGCGAAGTCTCGTCGGCGACGATCGGCACGCCGTCCAGAGTCTGGCCGTTGAAGACGTAGACATACTGGTTGGTCGCGGCGTCGTAGGAGGCGCCGGCGACGGTGCGGCGGTAGGTGAAGGGCACTTCCTCGATCAGGCCCCACTCGTCGTTGAGAAGGTTGGCGAGGTTGATCATCTGGAAGTAGATTTCCGCGCGGGCGTTGCGCCAGCCGAGCGGGATCGCTTGGCGGAGAGTGAAGTCGACCGTCTGCGTCCACGGCGAGCGCTCGCTGTTGCGGGGGAGGACCTTGCCCTCGTAGCGGCTGAGGCCGTTGGCGGCGGCGAAGGCGAAGAAGTTGTCGCGCTCGGTGGTGCTCAGCCAGCGGACCTTCGGATCGTTGGCGCCGGCGGGCATGTAGAAGAGGTCGTTGCCGGTGAAGCCGTCGCCGTTGGCGTCGCCCTCGAACACCCAGCTGTAGGTGCGGCCGGTGCGGCCTTCGTAGACGAGCGAGAGCGTGGTCGGGAAATCCTTCACGAACTGGAAGCGCTTGGTGTAGCGGGCCACGAGTTTGTCGCCGGTCTCGGTGTTGGAAGTGGAGGCGGTGTTCTCGTTGGGGTTGTAGACGGCGCGCGTGGTGAAGAGCGAGCCGGCGGTCGAGGACGTCATCGGGCTGACCTCCGTGGCGCGGCCGCGG
>JBILLY010000124.1:0-9325 GCA_044375835.1 Opitutaceae bacterium | reverse complement strand
CGCGGCGTGCCGCCGCACTTCGGCCCGGTTCAGGGCGGACAGCGTCAATTCGGCGATCATCCGCAGCAGCAGCAGCGCGGCGACGATCCAGAGCACGGATACCATGCCTCCACTGGACGCGTTCCTCCCGCCGCCGCCAGCCCAAAGATGGTTTGAAAACCCCTCCCGCCGCCGCATCTTTGCCCGACCGTGGACGCCTCCGCCAGCCCGCCTTCCTTCGAAACCGCCCTCGCCCAGCTCGAATCCATCGTCGAATCGATGGAGTCCGGCGAGATCCCGCTGGCCGAGTTGCTCGCGAAGTTCGAGGAGGGCGACAAGCTCCTCAAGATCTGCGAAGCCCGCCTCAAGGAGGCCGAACTCCGCATCGAACAGCTGCGCAAACAAAAGGATGGCGGCGTTGCTTTTGAAAAGTTTGATGCCGGCGGCGAAAGCTGACTCCTTTTCCGGTTCTTCCCATCCGCACCCGATGAACCAATCGCCTCCTTCGTCCTCGCCGAGCCTGCTGGCCGCCATCCGCGGCCCCGCCGACGTCAAGGCGCTCGCGCCGCACCAGCTGCCGCAGCTCGCCCAGGAAATCCGCGCGGAACTCATCGCGGTAACGTCCCGCAACGGCGGCCACGTCGGCCCCAACCTCGGCGTCGTCGAGCTCACCGTCGCCCTCCACCGCGTCTTCACCACGCCCGACGACCAGTTCGTCTTCGACGTCGCCCACCAGGGCTACGTGCACAAGCTGCTCACCGGCCGCGGCGGCGACTTCTTCCGCAAGCTCCGCCAGACCGGCGGCGCCTCCGGCTTCCTCTACCGCAGCGAGAGCGCCCACGATGCCTTCGGCGCCGGCCACGCCGGCACCGCCCTCAGCGCCGCCCTCGGCATGGCCACCGCCCGCGACCTCCGCGGCTCCTCCGAACACGTCGTCGCCGTCTGCGGCGACGCTGCCTTCACCTGCGGCGTCACCCTCGAGGCGCTCAACAACGTCGTCGCCTCCACCAAGCGCCTCATCGTCATCCTCAACGACAACGAGTGGTCCATCGCCAAAAACGTCGGCGCCATCTCGTCCTACCTCAACCGGATCAGCACCAGCCCGACCTACAACAAGCTCCACCACGACATCGAGGGCTTCTTCAAGAGCTTCCCGGCCGGCGTCGAGATGAACAAGGTCTACCACAAGTGGAAGCGCGAGACGAAGGACTTCTTCGTCGAGTCCTCCCTCTTCGAGAAATTCGGTCTCCGCTACCTCGGCCCCGTCGACGGCCACGATTTCGACGCCCTCCAGAAGAACCTCGAGTTCGCCAAACACTGCGACGTGCCCGTGCTCATCCACGTGCTCACGAAGAAGGGCAAGGGCCTCGACGCCGCCGTCGCCCACCCGGAGAAATTCCACGGCGCCGCCCCCTTCGATCCCGCCACCGGCGAAAACAAAAAACCCGCCCCCGGATCGCCGCCCAATTTCCAGGACGTCTTCGGCCTCGCCCTCACCCGCTTCGCCCGCGCCAACCCCAAGGTCGTCGGCATCACCGGCGCCATGCCCAGCGGCACCGGCCTCTCGCACCTCGCCGCCGGCGTGCCCCAGCAATTCTTCGACGTCGGCATCGCCGAGGAACACGCCGTCCTCTTCGCCGCCGGCCTCGCCACCAAGGGCTTCCGCCCCGTCTGCGCGATCTACTCCACGTTTCTCCAGCGCGCCTACGACATGGTCATCCACGACGTCGCGCTCCAGGGCCTGCCCGTCACCTTCTGCATGGACCGCGCCGGCCTCTCGCCCAACGACGGCCCCACCCACCACGGCCTCTTCGACCTCTCGTATCTCCGCTGCGTGCCCAACGCCACGATCATGCAGCCCAAGGACGAGGACGAGCTCGTCGACATGCTCCACACCAGCCTCACGCTGCCCGGCCCCGGCTTCATCCGCTACCCGCGCGGCACCGGCACCGGTGTGAAAATCAAGGAGCAGCCCGCCACCCTGCCCGTCGGCCACGCCGAACTCCTCCGCGAAGGCTCCAACATCATGATCTGGGCCCTCGGCAGCATGGTGCAGGACGCGCTCAAACTCGCCGACCGCCTCGCCGCCGAAGAGCACCTCTCCGTCGGCGTCGTCAACGCCCGCTTCGTCAAGCCCCTCGACCGCGCCCTCCTCCTCAGTCACGCCGCCACCGTCCCGCTCCTCGTCACGATGGAAGACCACGTGCTCGCCGGCGGCTTCGGCAGCGCCGTGCTCGAAGCCCTGCAGGACGGCGAATGCCCGACCGCCGTCGAGCGCATCGGCTGGCCCGACAAATTCGTCGAACACGGCTCCAGCGTGGAGCTCCTCCGCGCCAACTACGGCCTCGCCCCCGACGATATCTACCGCCGGGTCCTCGACCGCTGGCGCAACCTCCGCTCCACCCCGGTCGCCGCCGACGTCTGAGTCCGCGCCCGCGCAGGGCGGCGAGTTTGGTTCGCGGGTAGGTCGCGGTGTTCGTCTTGCGTTGGTTTCGCCGTCAGGTGCGCCTCTCGCGCGCATCGCACCGCACCGCGCCCCGTCTGCGCCAACTTCCGCTCGCGCTTTCCGGGGCGGCCTGTAACTAGCGGGCCTACCTTGCGTCCTTCCGCCGTCCCCATGTCCGCCCAGCTTGACCGCAGCCGCCCGACCCCGGCGGCGCTCCCGCCCGTCGTAGTTTTTCCGGCCGCCCGCGGCCTGCGCCGCTTTGCGGCCCTGCTCGCCCTTCCTCTTCTCGCCACCGTGGCGTTGGCCCAGGTCCGACCCACGCCTCCGATTGTCGTCGTTCCGCCGATCGGTGGCGGCGGAGGCGGCGGCGGTGGTGGCGGAGGCGGCGGCGTCGTCGTTCCGCCGATCGTCTTTCCGCCCGGCGGAGGCGGTGGGGGCGGAGCGATCACGCAACCGACCATTCTGACCCCGTCCGGTGCCTTGGCCGGCGAACCCATCAACGCGACCGTCGCGCTCGGAGCCGCCGGGGTCGGCGCGACCGGCGCGACCTATCAATGGTCCGTCACCGGCGCTCGTATCCTCGGCGACGCCCGCGCCGCCACCATCCAGTTTGTCGCCGACACCACGGGCGTGGTAAACCTCTCCGTCAACGTCTCCGTCGGCGGCACCGGCTACTCGCCCACTGCGCAAGTTACGGTGCTGTCCGCCGCCACCGCGGGCAGCATGACGATCCCGGCCACCGCCGCCACCAACGCCGCCTCCGTGACCGCCTCCGTCCCCGCCGCGCAAAGCGGCGACCGCACCTTCCGTTGGACCGTCTCCGGCGACGCCGCCATCCTCTCCGGCCAAGGCACCCCGTCCGTCACCGTCCGTCCCGGGACCGCCGGCCTCAAAGAGATCACCTGCAACGTCAATTTGCAGAACGTCGTCACCGTGCCCGTCCGCAGCTATCTTGTCGTCACCGGCGCCGGCGCCCCGGTCGCCGTGACCGTCAACCGTGGCTCCGGCGGCGGCACCTATCCCGCCGGCTCCCGCGTCGATCTCTTCGCCCACGCGCCCGCGGCCGGCGAGGTCTTCGACCGCTGGACCGGCGATACCGCCCTGCTCGGCGGCGGCGCCCTCGCCGCCCTCCTGCCCCGCATCACCGTCACCGTTCCCGCGACTCCGGTCACCCTCACCGCCACCTACAAACCCGCGGCCGCATGGACGCCCGTGTCGGTCCCGAATTTCAATCCCCAGGCCCAGACCGGCACCGGCAACACGGCCACCACCGTCGCCACCACCCTCGCGTATCACGTCCCCGCCCAAGCCGCCGGCCTCGTTTTCCTCCTCCACGATTCGCCCGGCGCCGCCGGCGACTGGTTCGAGCGGCCCGAGCCGCTCCTGCTCGCCCGCGACCTCGTCGCCGCCGGCTACGGCGTCGCCGCCCTCAACAGCGTCAACCGCACCGCCGGCACCTGGTCCGCCACGACCACGCTCGCGGCCAACCTCGACGCCCGCAACCACGCCGCCGCCTACGATCGCCTCGTCGCCGACGGCACGCTCGCCGCCGGCCGCCCTGTGTTCTTCCTCGGCACCGGCGCCGGCGCCACCGCCGCCGCGCGCATCGCCGACCTCCTCGCCACCTCCGCCGCTCCGGCCCGCCCCGTCCGCGGCGCCCTGCTTTACCTGAGTTCCGGCATCGACACCCTCGCCGTCACCTCGCGCGTCCCCCATTTCTTCGCCCTCGCCGCCAACGACGACACCCTCGGCGCCGCCGGCGCCGCCGAAGCCCGCGACGTCGCCCAACGCCTCCTCGGTCGCGGCATCGCCAGCACCGTCGCCAACGTCGCCGTCTCCCCGCTGCACGCCGGCCGCCTTCTCGTCCTCGGCCTCACCGCCAAGGGCTTCACCGAGGACGATGCCGCCGCGATCTGGTCCGCGCTCAAAACCGCCGGCCTCCTCGACGCCAACAACTACGTCAAAAACCCGCCGACCGTCGCCGCCGTCACCGCCGCCCTGCCGGCCGCCCACCGCGCCCGCGCCGCCGATGTCGCCGCCCAGCTCACCGTCGCCGCCGCCGGCCGCGAATTCTTCGGCGAAGCCAACGCCCGCGTCGTCAACTTCCTCAACGCCCGCGCCGCCAACGCCGGCACCCCCGTCCCCGGCCGCCTCGTCAACCTCTCCACCCGCTCGCGCGTCGTCCACCTCACCGACACGCTCACCCTCGGCTTCACCCTCTCCGGCACCGCCCGCACCCAGGTCCTCGTCCGCGGCATCGGCCCCGCCCTCGCCCGCTTCGGCGTCCCCGGCACGCTCGCCGCGCTCCGCCTCGAAGTCCGCCGCGGCAACACCCTCGTCGCCGCCAACGAAACCTGGGACTCCGGCGACGCCGGCTCCACCCCCGCCCAAGTCGCCGCCGCCGCCAACACCGTCGGCGCTTTCGCCCTGCGCCCCGGCGACCTCGACGCCGCGCTCCTCCTGCCCCTCGATCCCGGCTCCTACACCGTGACGATCTCCGCCCGCGGCGGCGCCGTCGGCGAAGTGATGGCCGAGATCTACGACGTCGGCCGCAGCACCACCCGCCTCACCAACCTCAGCACCCTCGCCCGCATCAACACCGCCGGCGATGTCCTCATCCCCGGCATCGTCCTCGCCGGCAACAACCCGCGCACCCTCGTCGTCCGCGCCGTCTCGCAAACCCTCGCCGGCCTCGGCCAGTCGCCGGACAACCTGCTCGGCGACGCCCGCCTGCTCCTCTTCAACGGCAACCAGAACGTCGCCAACAACAACAACTGGGCCCAAGCCGACGCCGCCGCCCTGACCGCGGTGTTCCCCGCCGTCGGCGCCTTCCCGCTCACCGCCGCCAGCGACGCCGCGCTGCTCGATGCCCTCGCACCCGGCAGCTACACGATCCAGGCCGGCGCCGTCCCCGGCGCCGCCGCCGGCAACGCCACCGGCTCCGTCCTCGTCGAGGTCTACGAAGTCCCGTAAGACGGAAAGTCCTTCCGTTTCCGCCCCCGTCTTCCGCCGGTAGGGACGGCTCGCCGAGCCGTCCTGGGTTCCCCGCCGCGCTCCGCCCTACTCCTCCGCCCCTGCCACTCCGCCACCGCGCTCTCGCCCTAGCCACCTCCGCCACGCCGCGCTCCCCCGCCGCCCCGCGCTCCGCCCCCTCCCCGCGCTGTCCGCCCTCAACCGAGGTGAAACACTTCCGTCAACCCGACCGCCACCGGGCTGTGGTCCGCGTTGCTCGGCATCACGTCGCCCATGTGTTTCCACCAGCGCCGGCACACCTCGGTCTGCGCGATCGCCGCCCACCGCGCCTCGTCCTCGATTTCCACATACGCGAACAGCTGCCGCGTCTCCGGGTGCAGGAAGATCGAGTAGTTGTGCACGCCGTGCGCCTTCAGCACCGCCTCGAGCTCCGGCCAGATCGGCTGGTGCCGCCGCGCATACTCGGCCTCTTTCCCCGCATCGACGCTCATCACGAATGCTTTTCTGATCATGGTTTTTTCGCCTCCGGCAAAAGGAACGACCCGTCTTTTTCCACCGTCACCTCGATCTTCGGCGCCTTCGGATCGTCGTCGCGCGTGAAGGCCGACGCCAGCACGCGGAACCGCTCCTGCAGCCCGCCGTCGCCCGCGAGCTTCACGCCGCGCTCCGCCAGCGCCCGCGCCTCCGTCGGGAAATTCCGCTTCGCCGCCAGCAGCGTCACCTGCATCAGCAGGTCCATGTCCCGCGGGAAATACCGCACGCCCTCGATCGGCACCGCCAGGTGCTCCGCCTGCGGCGCCACCGCCGACTGCGTCCACGTCTCCGCGATCAGCCCGTAGACCTCCGCCATCCGCGGCGGCTGCTTCAGCGCGTCGAACAGCGGCGTCAGCACCGCCGTCACTTGCGCCCCGTCGAGCTTGCCGTCGCCGCCGGCCGGTTTCGCCTGCGCCGCCTTCAGCCGCAGCCGCCCGAGTTCCAGATACGCCCGCGCGCGCCGCGCCTTCGCGTTGGCCGCCGCCTCCAGGAATTTCCGCGCGCGGTCCGTGTTGCCCGCGTCCACTTCGTCGAGTCCCAGCGCCGCCAGCAGCCGCGCGTCCCGCTCGCCGCGCACATACGGCGCGATGAGCGTGTTGTGCGCCGCCGCGCTGTGCCCGCCCAGCCGCAGCACCTCGCCCTTGATCCGCCCCACTTCGTGGTCCGCCGCGTCGCGCAGCACCACCGCCGGCGGCTCCGGCAGCTCCTGCCCTTTCTTCGCCCGGAACTCGATCTTCTGGTGCGCCGTGAAATCGATGTAGCCGCGCAGCTCGGTCGCGAACTGCTTGTAGGTCTTTTTGAAGCACGCCTTGAACAGCTCCTCCGTCGGCGGTTGGTCAGCCAGCTTGCTCACATACTCCAGAAAGGGCCGCTGGTTCTTTTTGCCGTGGCCGTAGAGGCAGTAGTGCACGAACGCGTAGCACTGCGCCGACCAGAACGCGTTGCGCGCCCGCGGGCCGTCCGGCGCCAGCATCTCGCCGAAGGGCATGATCGCGCGCCGCTGGAGCATGCGGTTGAAGTCGCCGATCTGCGCAAACGTGATCGTCTTCTTGTCGAACTCCGTCGCCGCGAACAGCTGCACGAGCCCTTCCTCGAACCAAGGCGGCGCCTTGTCGCCCAGCTGCCGCCGCAGCAGGAAACGGAAATACGCCGCGTAGAACGCCCGATACGGGTCCGACTCGATGCGCGTGTCGTTCTCCAGCTGCAGCTCGCCCAACGCGAAATCGATCACGATCGCCGACCGCTCCGGGTTCTTGAAAAACAGGCTGTTCGTCCCGTAGCGCGCCTCCGCCTGGTCCGCCGGCACGAACTCGTCGAAGCCCTTGCCCCGCCCGCCGCACAGCACCAGCGCCGTCGGCACCGGCACCTGCCCGCGCAGCAGGCCCGGCATGATCGCCTCGATCACTTCCTGCAGCAGCAGGAAGTCGCGCACGAACCGCTTCGTCTCCCGCTCCGAGATCCGCGACAGGATCTCGAAGCCCGGCACCTCCGCGTAGAGCCACTTCTCCGGCGGCGGCAGCAGCCGGCTGTCCGTCACCTCGAATTTCGGCAGTTCGATCACCGGCCCCGTGACCTCCGGCGCCTTGTCCGCCGCGCGCGCCGCCGCCACGCCGAGCGTCAGCGCCGCCCACACCCAACGGCAGGTTCCCCGCCCGTGTTTGGTTCGCATAGAGTCCGGTCCGGCGCGGTCCCGACCGGGCCGGCGCCCGGGCGGTCACCGCCGCGTCGCGCTACTTTTTCGTCCCTTTCGCCGCGCCCTTCGCTCCCGCCGGCGCCGCGGCCGGCGCGGCCTCGCCCGGTTCCGGCGGCGGCGCGGGCGGCAGGGTCGCCTTCAGCGCCTCGAACCGCTGGCGCGGCCCGCCGTCGGGACTGTATTTGATCCCGTGGTCCGCCAGCGCGTGCGCCGCGCGCACCTCGCCCGCGTCCCGCGCCAGCACTCCCGCTTGGAAAATGAGCTTCAACCGCGTCGGAAACGACATCGCGCCTTCGATCAGCAGTTTCGCGTCGTCCTTCGACGGCGTCGTCGCGCTGCGCGCCCACACGTCGCCGGCCAGCTCGTAGAGCGGCAGATACGCCGGCGGCCGGCCGCGCGCCAGCCGCAGCGGGTCCAGCACCGCGTTCACCTGCGCCGCCGAAAACCTGCCCTCGGGCCCCGCCGGCTTCGCGACCGCTTCCGCGAAGCGCATCCGCGCCAGCATGACGTTCGACTCGGTCCGCACCGCCTTCGCCGCAAACGCCGCCTCGAGGAATTTCCGCGCCCGGTCTTCCTCGCCGTGCCGCGCCTCGTAGAGCCCGATCGCCGCCAGCAGGTTCGGGTCGCGCTCCCCGCGCGTGTAGGCCGCCACCATCTCCGTGCGCGCCGCCTTCGGGTGGCCCGCCAGCAGAATCGCCTCGCCCTTGATGCGCCCGACTTCCGCCTGCGTCGCTTCCCGCAGCTCGATCGGCTTCGGCGGCAAGATCACGTCCTCCTTCGAGCGGAACTCCTTGTGCTGATACACCGTGAAATCGATGTAGCCGCGCATCTCCATCAGCATGTCCTTGTAGGAGAGCTTGAAGATTTCTTTGAACATCGCCTCGGACGGCGGCTCCTTCCCCAGCCGCGTCAGGAACTGCGTGAAGGGCTTCTGGTATTTCCCGTTCAGCCCGTAGAGGCACATGTGCACGAAGCAGTAGGCCTGCTTCGCCCAGCGGTTGTTGCCGAGCGTGTTGGTCGCCTCCGGCGAGTCGTGCGCCACCGCGAAAAACTTGTCCATCGGCACCAGCGCCTTGCGCTGCAACGCCGCGTTGAAATCCCGGTCCTCCGCCGGCGCCCCGGGCAGCGTGGGGGCCTCCGGATCGTCCGCCGTCGCGATCGCGTTCAGCTGCTGCACCATTCCCGCCTGCGCCGAGATCGTGTTCGGGTCCTCCAGCTTCGCGAACTGGATCCAGCGCTTGTCGAACTGCATCCGCATGATGATCTGCGACAGCCCTTCCTCCAGCCACGCCGGCAGCCGCGGTTCGTTTCGGCTCAGCAGGTAGCGCACATACTCGCGGTAGAGCTGCTTGTCGTGCTCGACCGAGATGATGCCCGAGTCCGTGCCCGTCGCCGCGTCGTTCGCGCCGTCGACGTTCAGCACGTTCAGCGTCGTCGCCTGCAGGTCGATCACGATGGCCGTCTGGTCGCCCTTCTTCAGGAAGAGGCTCGCCATCCCCGCATCGACCACGACCTTCCCCGCCGGCACGAAGGCATCGAACTTGTTTTTCGCCCCGCAGATGATCAGCGACGTCGTCTGCGAGATCCGGTCCGGCTGCGGCCACACGTGCCCCAGCGCCTGCCGGAACATGTCGAAATCCCGCAGCAGCCGCTGCGTCGCCTTCTCCGACCCGTTCGTCAGCACCTCGAAGCCCGGGATC
>JBILLY010000588.1:0-3830 GCA_044375835.1 Opitutaceae bacterium | reverse complement strand
CCGCCACCTTCACGAACTCCGCCGCCTCCGTCGCCGATTCCGGGACCTACGATGTCGTGATCACCAACGCCGCCGGCTCGGTCACCAGTTCCGCCGCCGTGGTCGCGATCGCCAAGGGCACCGCCACGATCGCGATCCAAAATCTCAACCAGGTCTTCGACGGCACCCCTCGCCGCGTCTCCGCCTCCGCCACCCCCTTCGTTCCGGGCCTCGTCATCGGCTACGCCGGCGCTGCCACGCCGCCCGTCAACGCCGGCTCCTACCTGGTCACCGTCACCGCCGACGATCCCAACTACGCCGGCTTTGCCACCGCCACTCTCACCGTGGCCAAGGCCACCCAGACCGTCGCCTTCGGCGCGTTGCCCGCGGCCGCCACCGTCGGCGTGCCGGTCGCGCTCTCCGCCTCCGCCACCTCCGCGCTGCCCGTCGCGCTCTCGGTCGTCACCGGCAACGCCACGCTCTCCGGCGGCAACCTCACGATCAACGACACCGCGCCCGTCACCGTGCGCGCCGCCCAGGCCGGCGACGCCAACTACCTCGCCGCCGCCGTCGAGACCACCCTCACCGCCGTCGCCCCGCCGAAGCAGAACCAGACCATCGCCTTCGCCGCGCTCTCCGACCGGACCTCCGCCTCGGCTCCCTTCACCCTCGCCGCGACCGCCAGCTCCGGTCTGCCCGTCGCCTTCTCCGTCGCGAGTGGCCCCGCCACACTCGCCAACGGCACCGTCACCCTCGCCGGCCCCGCCGGCACCGTCGTCATCCGCGCCTCCCAAGCCGGCAACGCCGCCTTCAACGCCGCGCCCGACGTCGAGCGCGCTTTCGCCGTCACGCTCGCCAACACCGCCCCGGCCATCACCGCGCAACCCGTCGCCCGCACCGTGCTGGTCGGCGGCAACACCGCCTTCTCCGTCACCGCCACCGGCTCGCCCGCGCCCACGTATCAGTGGCGCAAGGACGGCGCCCCGATCACCGGCGCCACCGGCGCCAGCCTCGCCCTGAGCGACGTCCAGCTCGCCGCCGCCGGCGGCTACGATGTCGTCGTCGCCAACAGCGTCGCCTCCGTCACCAGTGCCCTCGCCCGGCTCACCGTCAACGCCACCCCCGCCGCGCCGATCATCACCCGCCAGCCCGGCGGCCAGGTCGCGCTCGTCGGCCGCCCCGCCGCCTTCTCCGTCGTCGCCACCGGCGCCCCGGCGCCGACGTATCAATGGCGCAAGGACGGCGCTGCGATCCCCGGCGCCACCGGCTCCGGCTTCGAACTCGCCGCCGTCGCCGCCGCCGATGCCGGCGCCTACAGCGTCGTCGTCACCAACTCGGCCGGCACCGTCCCCTCCGCCTCCGCCCGCCTCGGTGTCATCCGCCGCAGCTTCGCCGGGACCTACTTTGGCACCCTCGGCGGCGGCGGCACCTTCGCCCTCCAGATCGGCGCCGACAACACCGGCGTCTTCCTCGCCTTCGCCCCGGGCTCCCGCACCGCCATCGTCTCGCGCGCCGTCGCCGTCGACGACAACGGCCGCTTCACGCTCACCGGCACTGCCACCACGAGCGCCGCACCCGCGCCCGTCGCCGCGGCCGACACGCCCGCCCGCGCCGCCGCCACGGTCGACTTCGCCCTCGAGGGCTCGATCTCCGAGGCCGGCGCCATCAGCGCCAGCGGCAGCGGCCTTACCCTCTCGGGTGCCAAGACCGCCGACACCGGCAACGCCGCCGCGGCCGCCGGCTTCTACCAAGCCGGCGCCGCCGGCAGTTCCGCCACCGCCCTCGTGATCGTCGCCCCCAGCGGCCAGGCCCTCGTCGTCACCCAAAACGGCGCCACCGTCGACGGCGGCGCCGGCACGGTCGACTCCGCCGGCCGCCTGAGCGTCACCACCGCGAGCACGCAGACCATCGCCGCCACCCTCTCCGCCGACTCCGCCGCGCTCAACGCCACCGTGACCGCCGCCAACGGCACCCGGACCACCCTCACCGGCGTCGCCTCCTCGTCGTCCGCCGCCGCCGCGCAGCGCATCGTCAACATCTCCACTCGCACCGGCGCCGGCACCGGCGAACAGGTCGCGATCGTCGGTTTCGTCGTCACCGGCCTCGAATCCAAGACCGTGCTAATCCGCGCCGTCGGCCCCGCGCTCCGTGCCTTCGGCGTCGCCTCGGCCCTTGCCGCCCCCCGCCTCGACCTCGTCGCCCAAGGCGCAACCGCGCCGCTCGCGACGAACCTCGGCTGGTCCACCTCGCCCAACGCCGCCGAACTCGCCCACGCCGCCAGCGTCTCCGGCGCGTTTCCGCTCGCCGCCGGCAGCGCCGATTCGGTGATCCTCGCCACCCTCGCCCCCGGCGCCTACACCGCTATCGTCAGCGCCTCCGACGGCCGCGCCGGCGTCGGCCTCGTCGAGGTCTACGACCTCAGTGGCGGCTCCGGCGCCCAACGCCTCGCCAACTTGTCCACCCGCGCGCTCACCGGCACCGGCGACAACACGCTCATCGCCGGCCTCGTCGTCGCCGGCACCGCGCCGAAACGCGTTCTCGTCCGCGCGGCCGGCCCCGCGCTCGCCGCGTTCGGTGTTGCCGGCACGCTCGGCCGCCCGGCCCTCGCGCTCTACTCCGGCACCACCGTCGTCGCCGAGAACCAGGGCTGGAGCACCTCGCCCGATGCCGCCGCCATCGCCGAAGCCGCCGGCCGCACCGGCGCGTTTGCCTTCGCCGCCGGCAGCCTCGACGCGGCGCTCATCGTCAATCTCGCGCCCGGCGCCTACACCGCCCAGGTCACCGGCGTCGCCGGCGCGGCCGGCATCGCGCTCGTGGAAGTCTACGAGCTGCCCTGACCCCGGCCCGCCGCGGCCCGGCCCGCGCCGTTTTTCGGCGCGGGTCCTCAGTTCCCCCAGCGACGCGAGGGAAAATCGTCCGCGTTCACGGCCGGCAGCCCGGGCGTTTCGAGCAGGCAGCTCACCCGCGCCAGCCGGTCCTGCACTTCCGGGATCAACCCGGGCAGCGCGTCCGGCGCGAGGCCGGTCGGCTGCAGTTGCAGCGCTTCCGGCAGCGGCGGCGGCAGCGTCGCGACGGGCGCGCACACCGCCGACCGCACCCATTTCGCCGCATGCAACAGGCTCGCCATCCGCACGAAACCCGCCGACGCCCGCGGCGTGTATTGCCAGCGCACCGGCTCGCTCATCGCGCGCGGGAAATCCCAGTGGCGCAGCAACGCCGCCCCCACCTCCGCCTGCGTGAAACCCAATTCCTGCCGCTCGTGCTCCGTCGCCTCGCGGGGCAATCCGCGCGACACCAGACGCAGTTTCGCGCCGCGCCGCAGCGCCCACTCGTCGATCGCCACCATGCCCACGCAGTGCAGCAGCCCCGCCGTGTAGGCGATGTTGCGGTCCTGCAGCGTCACCTCGGCCAGCAATTCCGCCGCGAGCGCCCCCGCCACCGAGAGCCGCCACAACTCGTCCGCCTCCACCCCGTAGACATCGAGGGGGCGCACCAGCACCTGCGATGCCACCGCGAACGACACGAGCTCAAACACCTGGCCGTAGCCCACGCGGTTCACCGCCTGCTCCACCGTCGCGCACCGCAGCGCGCCCTGCCCGTAGTAGGCGCTGTTCGCCAGCTGCAGCACGCGCGCGGCGATCCCGGGGTCGAGCCGCACCAGCGCCACGATCTCGTCCATCGCGGAATTGCCGTCGCCGAGCAGCACCTTCAACCGCGGCAGCACCTTCGGCGCCGAGGGCAGGTGCCTCACCTCCCGGATGATGTCGTCCGGCGTCGGCGAAAAGGTGGAGGCAAGGGACATGTCCGCGACCATAGGCAGCTTTACTCCGTATCGGCGCGTTCCCGGCCGA
>JBILLY010000346.1:0-5489 GCA_044375835.1 Opitutaceae bacterium | reverse complement strand
CGCGACATCCCCGGCGCCGCACGCCAGCGTCCGTGCCCCGAATCGGACTGGCGTCGCGCCACCGCGCCTTGCCGTCCTTCCATTGCCCGGCCCCGCCCTTCCGACCGCCCTCGCGCCATGTCCCGCATCCTCCTCATCGACGACGACGACACCCTGCGGAAGATCGTCGCCAAATCGCTCACCTATGCCGGTCACGTCGTCGTCCAGGCCGCCGACGGGAAACAAGGCATGGATCTCATCCGCACCGGCCCGTTCGACGTCGTCATCACGGACCTCATCATGCCCGAACAGGAAGGCGTCGAGACCATCGGCATGCTGCGCGCGGAGTATCCCGGACTCCCGATCATCGCCATCTCCGGCGATGCGGTCCATTCGCCGCTCTATCTCGAGATCGCCGCCAAGATCGGCGCCCGCCACGTCCTCGCGAAACCGTTTCACATGCCCGAGCTGATCGAATTGGTGCGGGCCGTCGTCGCCGCGCGACCCGCGCCGTAGCGGCGCCGCGCGCTCACCCCGGCCGACGACTCGCGGCCCGCGCCAAGCCCGCCCGCGCCCAAGGCGATCAGCTCTTCGGCGCCGCATCCGGAGCCGGCGGGGCCTTCACCGGCTCCGACATCCCGCGCCGGATGAATTCCACTCCCGGGCCGTCGGCCCGCACGCGCACGACCGTCTCGCCGCGCGTGTCCTCGCCGATGTATTCGACCGACGCCGACGCCATGATCGGAAGATACTTCCGGATGTCTTTGCTCTGGTCCTCCGCGCTCGCGTGGATGCTCCAAAGCTCGAGCGGCGGCTTGCCCTCCGTCGCGGGCTTGTTTTCGCGCGCGGAGATCTTGAGGTATTTTTCGTAGATCGTCACCGGTCGCGGCATCTCCTCGTAGCCGGTGAGTTCGGAGCGCGGCGCATCGTAGACCGCCACCGTGCGATAGCTCGTGTTGCCGCGCGAATCCGTGACGGGCACGCTCTCGTAGCGCACGCCGCCGCCGACCTGCGCGTAGACCGGCACGCTCACGCTCTCGACGCGGGTGCGCGGCGCCTCCAGGCCGTATTCGACCTCCACGATCATGTCCGCCCGCTCGTCCGTCGGGGCCTCATACAGGCCCTTGCCGGAGAGCGCGGTCCGCACGAACTCCGCCGCTTCGCGATAACGCAGACTCTCCTCCCCCAAACGCGGATCCTTGCTCTTCAGCTTGTAGGACTGCTTCGGCGGCGCCGGCTTCGCCATCGCCTCCAGTTTCACCTGGTAGGGATCGCTCGCGCAGCCGCCCGCGCAGGCCGCGACCAGCACGATCATCGCCCGCCATGCCGTGGCGCTCATCTCTCGCGGTCGACCGTCGCGTTGCGGGTGGGCGGGGGAGCGCCGGTCAGATGCCGGGCTTCACCGCCGCGGGCGGCGCGTCGGACTTCTTCGGCGCTTCCTCGCCCTTGAGGCGCGCGAGTTCCTCCTCGAGCCGCGCGATCTCCGCCTCCGTCTGCAACGTCTTTTCGTGGGCGTCGTCGAGTTCCTTCTTCTTGGCCAACGCCGCCGCGCGCTCGTCCTTCAATTTCTTCAGCTTCTCGGCGCGCTCCTCGAGTTTCTTCTTCGCGTCGTTCAGTTCGAGGTCGGAAATTCTGAAGCCTTCGGCGATCGCCAGCTCCTCTTCCATGGCGGCCTTCAATTTGGCCTCCTCGGCCAGGCGCTTGGCCCGGTCCTGCTGGTAGGCGCGCTCCTGCGCGAGCCGGTCCTGCTCTTTGCGATCCTTCGCATCCTGCACCATGCCGACGATGCCGCCGATCAACGCGCCCGCCGCGGCGCCGCCGACCAAACCGGCCCCCGTGCCCATGCTGCTGTTGTTGCCGATGACCGCGCCGCCGGCCCCGCCGATCAACGCGCCCGTGCCGGCACCGCTGGCCGTCTTGGACGGCGCGACACCCGACGAGGAACATCCCGTCAATCCGATCAAGGCCACCAAGGTCGTGCTGCCGACGACCCGACGTAACGACGCTGAAACGATCCGAGACTTGGTTGTCTGCATGGGGAATGGGAAAAGCTCTACGAGAGACGCACGCGCTCCGAAAAAGTTCGGTCTTTCCGCGCGATACACACCCGGAACCAACTATTTTGCAAGTCGCGCCAGCCCGCGTTTGAATTTCTCCGAAAATGATCCATCTAGGCATCGCCCCGCGCCGCCGTTGCAGCCCCCGCTAAATCCACGCCCATGATTTTCCGCAACAGGGGGATTCTCTCCCTCGAATTCTTGGTCCCGTTCCTCGGACTCGTCGTCGCTTTCGCCATCGTCCAGCCTTACTACTCGCTCGTGGTGAGTCCCCGCGTGGAACAGATCGAGATGAAGATGAAGGTCATGTCCGCCCAAGGCGGCGCCAAAGACACCTCGGAACTCCGCTCGGTCTACGTCATCATCAAGGACCCCGAGCAGCAGTGGGAAATCATCTTCGCGCTCTGGGGCTTCATCATCCTCGGCTACAAACTCGTCCACATCCGCAACGAGCGCCGCGTCTTCCGCCACGACTTCGTGCGCGTCCAGCCCGGCGAGCGCATCATCCCCGAGGACGCCCTCGACCGCTACAAAGAGATGCGCGTCGCCGTGGACCGCGAACCCAAGTGGCGCGACCGCCTCCTCCCCGAGTGCATGATGGCCGCGCTCCACCGCTTCCACGCCACCAATTCGATCCAGGACTCCGCCAACGCCGTGAAGGAGCGCGCCGATATCGCCGCCGATCAGCTCGACTCGTCGCTCTCCCTCGTGCGCTACATCGCCTGGGCGATCCCCGCCATCGGCTTCATCGGCACCGTGCGCGGCATCGGCCTCGCCCTCTCCTACGCGGAAGAGGCGATCAAGGGCGACATCACCCCCGTCATCGACGCCCTCGGCCTCGCCTTCAACTCCACGCTCGTCGCCCTCCTGATTTCGATGGTGCTGATGTATTTCATGCACGTCGTGCAGAGCCGGCAGGAAGCCTTCGTCCTCGATACCCAGACCTTCTGCCGCGACAAACTGATCGACGTGATGAAGGTCCCGGTCCGCGACTCCTCCGGCAGCTCCCTCGCCTAACCTCCCATGTCCACGCTCGCGCTCGAATTGAGCGACGCCGCCTTCCTGACCGCGATCTGCGAAGGCGACGCTCCCCACCTCATCGACGTGCCGGACAAACACGGCTCCACGGATTGGCCGGGCTTCTGCTATGCCGACGGCCCGCACCTCTCCTTCGGCCGCTCCGCCGAAGACATGTGGTTCGTCCACCCGCGCCGCGTCGCGCACAACATCTGGCAACGGCTCACCCACGAGCCCGCCTCCCTCGTCGTGGGCACCAAGGCGCCGTCGTTCTCCGAACTCGCGTTTTTCTTCCTGCGCGAATTCTGGACCCGCGCCCAACAGGCCGCGCCCGCCCACGAGCGCCTCGTGCTCGCGCTGCCCGGCGCCTACCTCAAGGACGCCGCCACCGAGGAGGAGAAGATCGGCCTGCTCCTCGGCATGGCCGGGGAACTGAAACTCCCCCTTGCCGGCATGATCGACCTCGCCGCCGCGTCGCTCTGCGACCCGCGCGCCCCGGGCTTCAATCCCGCGCTCCCCATCGTCGTCGTCGATCTCCACCTCGACGACGGCGACTTCACGCTCTTCACCGCGGACACCGCCCTCACCCGGCGCGACTACCAGCACCTGCCTCAGGCCGGTCTCGCGCAGCTTGTGAAGCAGCTCACCGGCACGATGGGCAACCGGTTCCTCCGCCACACCGCCTTCGACATTCTCGAGGACGGCCGCATCGAGCAGACGTTTTTCCGCCAGACCAAAGAATTCTTCGTCGGCGAGGCGCCGGAATTCCGCTTCCACATCAACACCGCCAACCGCGTCTACGAGATGCTCGCGAAACGCGAACAGCTCGCCGCCGACGCCCAGCCCTTCGTCGCCTCCCTGGTCGCCTCGCTCCAGGCGTTCCTGCAGCACTCCGCGCACGCCTCCGATCCCTGCACCATCGCGCTCACCCATCGCGCCGCCTGCTTGCCCGGACTCGAAGCCCGCCTGCGCCACGCCGGCTATCCGCGCCTCCTCCGCCTGCCGGCCGGCGCCGCCGCCTGCGGCGCCGCGCGCATCGGCGCCACCCGTCTGCGCGTGCATGCCGACCTCGCCGAGGTGCCGGTCGAGACCTCCGTGCCGCTCTCCGCCACCCGCCGTCTGGCCTCCGCCCAGTGGGAAGCGCGCCTCGCCAAGCTCCCGCGCGACGGCGCCCCGCGGCCCGCCCCCACCCACGCCATTCTCGACGGCATCGGCCACGCGCTCGGCGCCGGCCGGCGCTTCACGATCGGCAATCCCGACCAGCGCCCCGACCTCCTGCTCCCCGCGACTTTCAGCGCGGCGGACGGCTGTTCGATCGCCCTCGTCCACGACGACGGAAAATTCTGGCTCCCCGACACCGCCCTCGGCCGCACCGGCGGCAGCGACACCGCCGCCCGCACCCTCGTCGAGTCGGGCGACCGCCTCCACGTCCGCTGCGGCAGCCACCACACCGAAGTGCTCTTCGTCCATTGTCCGTTGCCCTCCGCGTGGGCGCGGCCCCAGTAGGCCCGTCCGCCGGCACCGCCAACCCCGCGCATGGCCTCACTCGCCCTCAAGCGCCGCGAACTCGAGGTCTTCAGCCTCTCGTTCCTCGACTGCATCTGTTGCGGCTTCGGCGCCGTGCTGCTGATCTTTCTGCTCACGATCGCCAAGAAAACCGACGTCGACAAAGCCGACGTGGTCGAAGCCCGCGACCGCCTGCGCAAGGTCCAGGCCCAGGTCGACCTCAGCAAAGACGAACTCGACAAGATCGCCCGCATCATCGCCGCCGCCCAACTCGAGCTGAAGGAACTCCAGGACAAAACCGCCGCCGACCAGCTCAAGGTCTCCGCCCGCCGCCGCGATCTGTTGCTGATGCTCCAGCAGACCGGCGCGCTCAAGGACGCGCTCCACGCCCTCCTCGGCGAGAAGAAGGCCATCCCCACCGAGGACGTCGCGCCTCCCGTCCCCATCCCCAACATCGACCGCCGCCAATACCTCACCGGCGTGAAGCTCCAGGGCGAGTTCGTCGTCTTCCTCATCCGCACCTCCGGCTCGATGCTCGACGAGACCATCGACGCCGCCTCCGATCGCCTCGCCGACCCCGACGACAAGAAACGCAGCGCCCCGAAATGGCGCCGCACCGTGGAAGCGATGGAGTGGATGCTCGCCTCCCTCGAACCCGAGACCCGCTTCCAGATTCTGCTCTTTGCCGAGGAGACCGTTCCGATTTTGGCCAACCGCGGCGAGGAGTGGTTCAGCACCAAAGACCGCCCCACCATGCTCGCCGTCCTCAAGCGGCTCAACGAGATCGTCCCGCGCGGCGGCGCCAATCTCGAGCGCGCCTTCACCACCGTCCGCTTTTTGCCCCGCCTGCCCGACAGCATCGTCCTGCTCACCGACGGTCTGCCCACCCGCAGCGACTCCCTCCCGATGGACGGCGAAGTCGAGGAAGGC
>JBILLY010000123.1:0-9330 GCA_044375835.1 Opitutaceae bacterium | reverse complement strand
ATCTTGGTTACCAGGCCACGACCCGCGGCGGCCGCGTGATGGACCACATCCTCGGCAACAAGGCCTACTTCAAAGCCTCCGCCGACACCGCCGGCGACGTCGCCCTCGTCGGCGCCGTCATCGCCAGCGAACAGTCCCGCCGCCGCGAGCGCCACGGCAAGGACGGCGACGACGCCAACCTCGCCGCCCTCGGCCTCGGCCTCGCCGGCCTCATCAGCAAGGTCGCCGCCGCCGCCACCCGCACCGAGGCCGACACGCGCCAATGGGACAACCTCCCGCAGCGCCTCAGTTTCGCCGCCGTCCGGCTCCCGCCCGGCGAGCATCGCGGCCGCCTCGAATTCCTCGACCGCGACGGCCAGCCGCTCGAGTCGCGCGCCCAGTCCGTCGCCTTCACCGTCCGCGCCGACGAACGCGACACGATCGTATTTTTGAGCGAACTTAAGCGCTGACCCCGAGTCACACCCCACGCACCTGCCCTCGCCCGCACCATGAACCACAAGCCGTTTCTCCTCCTCGCCGCCACCGCCGCCTTCGCGTTGACCTCCGGCTGCGTCAACGAACCCGGCCCCTTCGCCCCGCTCGACACCACCAAGTTCACGCTCGAGCAGACCGACCGCTTTGTCCTCCTCGACAAGCCCGCGCAGAACTCCGTCACGTGCACCGGCCTGCAGGAAATCCCGCTCGCCGACGGCCGCCTCGAGGTCGTCGCCAACGTGAAGAACCGCGAGAGCCGCCGCATCCAGGTCCAGATCAACTGCGTGTTCAAAGACGCCCAGGGCGTCTCCACCGGCGACGAGACGCCGTGGCAGACTCTCATCCTCTCCGAAAACGCCACCGAGGCCGTGCGCTTCACCGCGATGAACGCCCAGGCCAAGAAATACACCGTGCGCGTCCGCCAGGCCCGCTGAGGCCCGCGCCCACCTTCCGTTTTTCCCGGCCCCGCGCCCCGCCCGCCGGCTCCCGCACCGATCCCAACGCGTCCGCTCCGCCCTCCCATGATCCCGCGCTTTCCGACTCTCTTCGTCCTCTCGCCGCTCGCGCTCACGTCGCTCCTGCTCGCGCAGGCCCCCGAGTCCGCCCCGCCCGTGCCGCCGCCCGTCGTGCAGGCCCCGGCCCGCGGCCCTGTCGCCGCCAACGTTGATCCCGGCGCCAACCAGCGCCTCTACGGTCCGAGCGCCGACACCCTCGTCGCCCGTCCCACCGCCGAAGGCGTGATCGAGGGCTTCCGCAAATCCTACAAGACCGACGGCACGCCGCGCATCGTCGTCTACGTCAACCGCGCTCTCGTCGACACCGCCGGCGGCCTGAAGCTCACCGACCGCGTGGAGCAGTTCGAAAAATCCGAGACGGCCCACAAGACCAGCGGCACCAACACCTGGAAAGTCGCGCCGGCCAAGCCCGCCCCCACCCTCGCCGACCAGCAGACCGTGCGCGAGATCGAGCGCCTCTTCGGCCGCGCCTTCCGCCACGCCGGCGCGCAACTGGCCGACCAACAGATCGCCGCCTCGCTCCTGCCCGAACAACCCGGCGCCCACCTCGTCGGCGACCAAGCCGGCAAAGACCGCGCCGCCCTCGCCAACATCGCCGACATCGCGATCGAGATCCTCATCTCCAGCCGCAACATCGTCGTGCCCGAAGTCTCCGGCGACGCTTCCTACGCCGTGCCCGACATCCAGGCCACCGCCATCCGGCTCAAAGACGCCGCCATCGTCGGCCAAGCCTCCGCCTCCGACGTGATCGGCAAAGGCGCCGCCGCCGGCCGCGCCATGCGCCAGTTCAGCGTGCAGGACATCACCGAAGCCACCGCGCTCGCCCTGATGGAAGACATGCTCACCGGCAAACGCTGAGCGCAGCGGGGCAGCCCGCCGCGACTTGCCTCACCCTTTCGGCCGCGGGTTCTTCCGCCGGTAGTCGCGCAGCAGTTTCCACGTATCTTCGAGCACCGCGTCCGGGCCCACGTAGCGGCCCCACCGGTAGCTGTCCGAGAGCACCTTGCCGTCGCGATCGACGAGCACGAGGCACGGGATGCCGCTGCCCGCGTAGCGGGTGATCTCGCGCGCATCGCGCGTCGCTTCCCAGGCGAGCGCGGGCCAGGGCATCTTGTCCTCGCGCAGATAAGCCGCCATCGCCGCGGGCGAACGGTCGCGGTTCACGTGCACGACCTCGAATTCCGGATACAGCGCCCGGATCTTGCCGTAGGCATCGACGAGTTCGGGCGTGAACGCGCGGCAGGGTCCGCACCAGCTCGCCGAAAAATAAAGCGCGAAGAACCGCACGCCCGCCAGGTGTTCCGGCCCGCGCGCCCGCACCGTCCCCTGTTCGAGCGCGACCAGTTTCCCCGCCAATGCCCGCTCGATCGGCCCCTGCGGCACCTGGGCCGCCGGGGCGGGCGATTGCGGGGGCGGCGCGAGTTCGGCCTTCCGGTCTGCTGGCGCCGGCGACGCCGGTGCCGATACGGGCGGCGGCACCGCGGCGGGTGCGGCCACGGCCGGGCGATAGTCCGTCGCGGCCGCGGGCAACCGGCCCGTGAGATTGCGGTAGCGCACCACGAGATGGGTCGCGTCCGCCTCGACCACCTCCACCCGCTCGCCGCCTTTGAGTCCGATCGCGCCGGCGGCGCGCCCCTGGCTCTGCAATTCGAGCCGCGTCGGCTGCGTGACCGTCACGGTTTCCGCCGCCCCGCGCACGGCGCAGAACAAGAGCCCCACGGCCAACATCCGGCGCGCCATGGCTACTTTCCGGCCGCGCGCGTCGCGGCGATCAACTCCGCCATCGCCTCCGCCTGCGCGGACCTGAACGCCGGCGACACCCGCACCGCGTCGACATATGCCCGGGCCAGGAGCCGGCCCGCAACCACGTCGCTGGGAAAGTGCACGCCGCCGATCACGCGGCTCCACGCCGCCCGGTGCGCGCGCTCGACCAGAGCCGCGCGCCGCTCCGGCAAAATCTCGCCCAGCAACTCCGCCCAGACGAAGGCCTGGCAGGCGCTGCCGCTGGGATAGGAAAAACTCTTCGGCAACGTCAGCGCCGGCTGCACCCGCGGATCGACCGCGTGGGGCCGGGCGCGCCGGAACGGCGCCTTGGCCGCCCCGTCGAGCCAGCGGAGGTCGTCGCCCACCGCGGCCAGCCACGCCGTCGTGCGCGGCAGCGCGTCGGCCCGAAACCACGATCCGAGTTCCGTCGCGAGATTGAAGACCGTGTCGCGGTCGATCAGCTGCGCCCACGCGAGTTGCTCCGGCGTGCGCCACGCCTGCACCTGCAGCACCGCCTCGAGATCCGCCAGCGCGGCCACCGTGCCGGGTTCCGGCGGCGGCGGCAGCAAGGTCGCGAAATCGAGACTACCCGCCGCGAGGTAGCGCGGCACCGGCGCCGCCGCAGCAGCCTTGGGCGGCGCCATGACGTTGACCGTTTCCGCGGCGGAGGCGGGCGGACCGGCGAGCCCCGCGAGCAACAGGGCGGCGAGCACGGATTTCATGCGGCGACGCTGGCCACCGTGGCGACCCGGCGCGAGTGCGTTTTCCCCGGCCGCCCGCCGCCGCGCCGCGCGCTTGCCTCGCCCGCGCGCGCCGGCCATCACACCCCTCCCATGTCCAACCTCCCCACCGAATTCTCCGGCGTCACGGTCCACACCAAGGCCAACGTGTATTTCGACGGCAACGTCGTCAGCCACACCGTCCTGTTCGCCGACAAATCGAAGAAGACGCTCGGGCTCATCCGGCCCGGCTCCTACTTTTTCGGCACCGCCGCGGCGGAGCGCATGGAGATCGTCGCGGGCGAGTGCACCGTGACCCTGAAAGACCAGACGGCCGCCAAGGTCTACGGCGCCGGCACCTACTTCGATGTCCCCGCCAACAGCGGCTTCACCATCGCGGTGAAATCCGGCCTCTGCGAATACATCTGCTCCTTCCTGCCCTGAGCAGGCCGACGGCCGGCCCGGCGAAGCCGGGCGGCCCGTCGCCGCCCGCGGCCGCGCGCCGCGGAACGGCGGCCCAACCCGCGGCGACCGGAGCGCTACTTTTTCGCCGGGACGGCGGCAGGTTCGACGACCTTCAGCGGGCCGACCTTCACCGCGCCGCCCGGCGGCGGCACGTATTTCTTCAGAAACGCGTCGACCGCGGTGAAAAACGCGAGGCGCTTCTCCTCCATGCGGAAGCCGTGGCCTTCGGCTTCCTCGATGATCATCTCGTAGGTTTTGCCGGCGCGCTTGAGGGCGCGCTCCATGTCGTAGCCGTGGTCGATGTGCACGCGGGGGTCGTTCTTGCCGTAGGCCATGAGCACCGGGGCGACGACCCGGTCGGCGTAGTGGACGGGCGAGATCTCGCGGATGCGGCGGCGGTCCTCCGCCGTATCGAGATTGCCGATGCGCGTGTGCCACCAATACATCCGGTCCGGCGGCGCCTCGCGCGGGATGCGCAGCTCGTAGTCCGTCACGCCGACGTAGTTGATTCCGGCGCAGTAGAGCTCGGGGGTGAAGGCGAGGCCGGCCATGGTGGCGTAGCCGCCGTAGCTGGCGCCGCTGATCACGACGCGGCCGGGATCCGCGATACCCTCGGCGATCGCCCACTTCACGCCGTCGGACAGGTCGTCCTGCATCTCGCGGCCCTGGCGTTTGAAGCCGGCGCGCTCGTGCGCGAACCCGTAGCCGCCGGAGCCGCGGTAGTTGACTTGGAGCACGGCGAAGCCGCGGTTGGCGTAGAACTGCACCTCGTCGTTGTAGCCCCACTCGTCGCGGATGCCGTAGGGGCCGCCGTGCGGGTGCACGATCAGCGGGAGATTCTTCGGCGTGCGGCCCTTCGGCAGCGTGAGGTAGGCGTGCAGCGGGAGTCCGTCGCGGGCGGCGAACTTCACCGGCTTCATCGCGCCCATCTTCTCCGGATCGATCGCGGGCTTGATGACGGCGAGCTCGCTGAGTTTCTGCCGCTTGCGGTCGTAGAGATAGTAGACGCCGGGGTCGCGGTCGTTGGCGGAGAGGAAAATGATGCGCGAACCGTCCTCGGAGAACTGCCGGGGCCGGTGCACGGTGTCGGGCAGCGAGGCGAGCAGCTTCTGCTCGAGCGCGCGCATCTCGTCGTCGAGCCAATGGAAACGCGTGCGGTCGGCGGCGTAGGAGAGGCCCACGATGCGGCCCTTGGCCGGGTCGAAGATCGTCGACGGCGTGAAGCTGCTGGCGGCGACGGCGTTGGCGTCGAAGGCGTCGTAGGTGTCGTCGCCGAAGACGAGGTCGAGCTGGCGGCGTTCGGCAAGGTCGTAGCGGTAGACGGCTTTGGTGCGGCGGCCGACGTCGGAGAGGATGAAGACGGTGCGGTTGTCGCCGTCGAAGGCGATCGGCGTCCAGCCGGGCTCGTCCATGTGGTGCTCGCCGAGCTTGGCCCAGGTGCGCGCCTTGGGATCGCGGAGGAGCACTTGGCGCTGCTGGCCCCGCTCGACGACGGCGAGGCGCACGTCGCCGTTCATGTCGCGCACATAGTAGAGCACGTTGCCCGGGGCCTCGATGAGCTTGGTCATCTCGCCGGTGCGGAGGTTGAGCGTGGCGACATCGGACCAGTCGCGGTGGGTGAGGTTGGCGAGGACGAGGATGTTTTTCGTGTCGCCCTTGATGCGGCCGAGCACGCTGCGGAAGCGGATGTTGATCTCCTGCGTCGACTCGGCGCGCGAGTAGCCGGAGGCGAGCACGACGGGGTCCTTGCCGTCGCGGTTGACGGCGTAGAGGGCGAAGGACTCGCGGCCCTCGTCGTCGACCCGGAAGAGGATCCGGTCGTCGTTGGCCCACATCGGCTGCGTGGCCTGGCGGTCCTTGAAATTGGTGAGGAGGTTGCGGGTGCCCTTTTCGAGATCGATCACGAGCAGGTTCATCCGGCGCTCGTGGGGCACGAGGCAGGCGATGAATTTGCCGTTGGGGGAGAACGTGAGCGACGTCATCGCGGGCGCCTGGAAGAAGGTCGCGAGCGGCAGTTCCGGCACCGGGGCATCCGGCGCGGGCGCGGCGGCGGGCTGGGCGGCGCGCAAAGCGAGGGCGGCCGCGGCGGCGACGAACGGGAGGGCGAGACGGAGCGGAGGGATCATGGGGAGGCTTCTACCCAAGAAAAAAAAGGGCGTGCCCCCGCGAAGGGGCACGCCCTGAAGGCGAAACGCGACGGAGTCGGCTTAGAAGTCTTTCCGCACGCGGATATAGACGAAGCGGCCGAGCGTGGTCGGGCCGGCGACACCGGGCGCGAAACCGGTGGTCTCGCGGCCGTTTTCCGAGGGGCGCTTGTTCAGCAGGTTGGAGGCGCCGACCGTGATCGTGCTGCCCCAGAAGCCGCTGTAGCGGACCTGGCCGCCGACGACGATGACGGGATTTTCGCCCCAGCCGGCGACCGTATAGCCGTCGTTGAACCACTGGTGGGTGTAGTCGCCGGTGAGCGAAGCGCCGTATTCCTTGTAGTTCCACGCGGTGGTGGCGGTGGCCTTCCACTCGGGGTCGTAGTTGTAGCCGGCGTTGTTGAAGAAGCCGCCGCCGAGACCGGAGTCGGTGCCGCGCTTGTAGATCTGGGTGGCGCTGCCGCTGAAGTTGAACGAGCCGGCGCGGGTGTTGCGCAGCGCGTAGCGGAAGCCGAAGTCGGCGCCGCGGTAGATCTGGTAGGCGCTCGGATTGTTGGAGGGCACGGACTCGAGGCGGAGGATCGGACCCGGGTTGCCGAGGGCGGTGTCGCGCACGATGCCGTTCGGGAACTGCGCGCGGCCGGCGGCGGAGAGGAGGTAGGTCGCGCCCGGCGTGACGATGTATTGATTGATCCGGATATCGAAGAAGTCGACGTTCAGGGAGAAGTTCTTGATGGCCGGGAACTCGATGACGCCGCCGAAATACTGCACCTTGCCCTCTTCGGGCAGGAGGTTCGGATTGCCGCCCTGCACGATGCGGAGCTGGGTCGGGGGATCCTGGGGACGGAGCGGATCCTGGAGCACGCCGCCCGAGAACGCGACGGTCTGCGACGCGTAGAGGAGGCCGAGCGCCGGTGCCTGGAAGGACTCGGAGTAGGAGCCGCGGAGGAGGAGGTTGACGAAGCGCGTGTCCGGCAGGCGGATCTTGGCGCCATACTTCGGCTTGGTGGTGTTGCCGAAGTCGCTGTAGTCCTCGTGGCGGGCCGCGACCTGCACCTCGGCGGAACCAAGGGCGTTCTTGTAGATGGGCGCGGTGAGTTCGAGGTATTGGGAGGCGACGTCGCGCTCGCCGCGGAGCGGGCTGCCGCCGCCGGAGCCGACGTAGGCCGCGGTGTCGGGGTCGACGCGGAGGCGCTCGTTGCGCATCTCGATGCCGGCCGCGATGCCGACGGAGCCGGCGGGCAGGTCCCAGAGCTTGCCGGAAACGTTGGCGTCGAAGGCCGTGGCGTCCGCCCGGCTGGTGCTGGGCGACACGGTGGTGAGGCCGGCGATCACGGACGACGCCGACGGGCCGAAGGGATTGAAGGCGGTGGCGACCGTGGTGCCGTTGAGGGCGGACTGCAGCGTGGCGGCGCGGATCGCGTTGCGCGAGACCGTGTCGACGTTGCTGAAGCCGCTGCTGATGGCGGCTTCCCAGTCCCAGCGGTTGAGGATCGTGCCGCGGAGACCGGCGACGAGGTTCATCGCGGTGGACTCGGTGTCGAACTTGCGCACCGGGATGAAGGTGGCGCGGGTCGTGAGCGTGGTCAGCGGGATGCCGAAGGGGTTATACGGATTCGTGGCCGGGAGCGTGAGACCTTCGGTGGAGAAGGTGATCGGCACGGGCGTGAACGCGTAGTAGGTCGAGTTCTTCGAGAAGATGAACTCGGCGAAGCCCTTCAGATTGTCGCTGAACTCGTGCTCCAGCGACGTGAAGTTGCTGATGTAGTCGTAGGCGGGATAGATCTGGAAGGTTTCCGCGAAGTTGTAGCGGTTCTCGTTGCCGAGCAGCACGGCGTTCGGGTTGGTCGGCGACTGGGGCGCCGCGACGAAGCCGGCCAGAGTGGGCGACGCCTGCTGCGCGCCGCCGCGGGGGGCAAACGTCCAGCTCGTGGCGGTCGTGGCCGTGGCGGGGAACGACAGCCCGAGCGCCGTGGCCTGCGCCCGGGTCAGGGTGAGGGCCGCGGGGAAGTGGGCGGTCGAGTTGAGGTTCGAGCCTTTGTTGGCGCCCAAGTTCGAGAAGTCCGTGGTCGTGTAGCCGTAGTCGCGGAGGAAGTTCGAATTGGCCATCTTGGCGTCGACCGCCGTGATGATCTTCGTCTTCCCGGAGCCGGAGCCGGCCACGAGGCTGGCCTGGCGGATGGCGGTGTCTTCGCCCGTGCCGCTCAGCGTGTTGCCGTAGTAGAGGCCCATCGACACGCCGCTGAAGTTTTTCTTCAGCTTGATGTTGATCACGCCCGTGATGGCGTCCGAGCCGTAGAGGGCGGAGGCGCCGTCCTTGAGGAAGTCGACGGACTCGATCGCGGCGGCCGGGAGACTGTTGAAGTCGAAGACTTGGCGCGTGCCGGCGTTGGGGCTGACGAGCGCGTAGGGCACGGCGCGGCGACCGTTGACGAGCGTCAGGAAGCGCTGCGCCCCGAGGCCGCGGATGTTGGTGGTGGAGGCGCCGCGCTGGAAGCTCGCGGTCTGGAAGATCGAGTTGGCCGTGCCGGAGTTGAAGGGCAGGCTCTGCATGTAATCGCCGATGTTGGTGTAGCCCTTGGCCTCGATGTCGGCGACCGTGAAGGTCTCGACCGGCGCGGGCGTCTCAAAGTCGACGCGCTTGATGCGGGAGCCCGTGACTTCGAATTTCTCGAGTTTTTGGGCTTCTTCTTTTTTGGGATCGGTCTTGGGGGCTGCGGGAGTCTGCGCCGAGAGGGCGCCGGCGCCAAGCAAGCCCACCAGACCGAAACGGGCAGCCGCAGTCGCGGCCGTCAGCAACGGTTGGTTCATGGTTCGTAGGTTGTGTTGTGGTGTGTCCACCGGAAGGGGTTGTGCCCGCCCGGCGTTGTGGTGACTCGTTATGACACAAGCCGGCGACGGCCCGTGGCAACGACGAATTCCGAAGCAGGCGCGGGGCCGGATCCGACCCGGCCGCCGCAATCCGGCCGCTTTCTTGCACCCGCCGCGCGAACTCGCATGCTGCCGCGCCGTTCCATGAGCCCAATCCGCCTCCTGCCCCGCCGCGCCCTGCTGCGCGCCGCCGCGGCTGCCGTCGTCGCCGCGGCCTGCGCCCGCGCCTTCGCCGCCGAATCCGCCCCCGCGAAACCGGCGACGCCACCGCCGCCGACCATCGACCAACTCTTCGGCCTGCCCAACATCCGCCAGCCGCGGCTCTCGCCGGACGGCAAGCGCATCGCCTTTCTTTTCCCCCACGAGAAGAAGCTCGCG
>JBILLY010000374.1:0-5313 GCA_044375835.1 Opitutaceae bacterium | reverse complement strand
GGGCGGGGCGTTGGGTGGGGGCGTGGTTGGCGACGGTGGGGGGCTGGGCGAGGGTGGCGGGCGGGATGCGCAGGGCGGCGCGGGGCGGCTCGAGTTCGTGGATGACTTTGAAGACGCCGGTGCGCGCGCCGGATTGGCCGGAGAAAAAGGCGGCGCGCGTCGGCGAGCACTGGGCGTCGGCGTAGGCGGCGGTGAAGCGCATGCCCTGGGCGGCGAGGCGGTCGAGGTGCGGGGTGGCGACGTCCGGGTTGCCGTAGCTGCTGAGGCCGGCCCAGCCGAGGTCGTCGGCGAGGATGTGGAGGATATTGGGTCGGGCGGCGGGCGCGGCGAAGGCGGGGAGACCGGCGGCGAGGAGGAGCGCGAGGAGAAGGGCGAGGCGGCGCATGGGGTCAGGCGAGGATGGGGCGGAGGACGTGGCCGTGCACGTCGGTGAGGCGGCGGTTGGCGCCGTTGTGGTAGTAGGTGAGTTGCTCGTGATCGAGGCCGAGGAGGTGGAGGACGGTCGCGTAGAAATCGTAGACGGTGGCGACGTCGACGGCGGCGCGGCGGCCGAAGTCGTCGGTCGCGCCGTGGCTGACGCCGCCCTTCACGCCGGCGCCCATGAACCAGGTGGTGAAGGCATCGGGGTTGTGGTCGCGGCCGGCGGTGCCCTCCTGATGCGTGGGCATGCGGCCGAACTCGGTGCACCAAATCACGAGCACATCGGAGAGCAGGCCGCGCTGCTTGAGGTCGGCGAGAAGGGCGGCGGTGGGTTGGTCGAAGATGGGGGCGTGGCGCTCGTAGTCGGACTTGAGGGTCTTGTGGGCGTCCCAGTTGAGCAGGCCGTCGACGGCGCTGGCGCGGGAGGCGCAGTAGAGGCTGACGTAGCGGACGCCGCGCTCGAGGAGGCGGCGGCTGAGGAGGCAGTTGCGGGCGTAGGCGGCCTTGAGCGGGTCGGCGGCGGCGGTGCCGTAGAGCGCGTGGACGTGCGCGGGCTCGCGCGAGAGATCGGACACCTCGGGGGCGGCGAGCTGCATCTTGGCCGCGAGTTCGTAGGCGGCGAGGCGGGCGTGGAGTTCGTCTTGGCCGGGGCGGGCGGCGGCGTGGGCGGTGTTGAGGAGGTGCAGGTAGTCGCGCGTCGCTTGGTCGGTGTCGGCGCTCACGGCCGCGGGACGCGCGAGGTTACGCAGGGGCTGGTGCGCGGCGAGCGTGACGGCTTGGTGGCGGGCGGGAAGAAAGCCCTGGCCCCAATTGGCTTTGCCGTTGGGCGGCTCGCCGCGGATGTCCTGCACGGCGACGAAGGTGGGGAGGTTGTCGTTGAGGGAGCCGAGGGCGTGGCTGACCCAGGAGCCGGCGGCGGGGAAGCCCTCGCGGGTGAAACCGGTGTTCATCGCGATGCAGCCGGGGCCGTGGGTGTTGGTGCGCGACGTCATCGAGTGCACGAACGCGATGTCGTCGGCGTGCCGCGCCATGTGGGGGAGCAGCGTGGAGAACATTTTCCCGCTGCGGCCGGCGGGGGCGAAGGCCCAGGGCGAGCGCATGAGGTTGCCGTTCTTGCCCTGGAAGGTGACGTCGTTTTCGCCGCCGGGGAGGGGCGTGCCGTGGAATTTGTCGAGCAGCGGCTTGTGTTCCCAGAGGTCGACGTGCGACGCGCCGCCGGGGCAGAAAATCTGCAGCACCTGTTTGGCTTTCGGCGCGAAATGCGGGCGCGGGGCGGAGGCGGGGGTGGGTGCGGGCGCGGCGGGGAGATCGCGCAGGAGCAGGCGGGAGAGGGCGACGCCGGTGAGCCCCGTGGTCATGTGGCCGAGCAGGCGGCGGCGGGTGAGATCGAAGGGGGACACGGGCGGAAAGGCGGAAAGGCGAAAGGCGAAAGGCGAAAGGCGAAAGGCGGAAGGCGGAAGGCGCGGGGGCGGTGCGGGAAATCGGAAAGGCGGGAAATCGGGAAAGCGGGGAATTGGGAAACGTGGGGGTGCGGGCGCCGGGGGTAAGGCGGGCAGGAGGGACGGCGGGGCGGGGTGGGGGCGGAGAAGAACGCTCAACGCGCCGCGTTCAGGGCTCAACGCTCAAGTTGGGGCAGGGGTGTAACGGGAGGTAGGATACACGTGCGGGTCTGCGGCGGGCGGCCCGGCCGGACGCGGAGCGTGCTCACGGGACGAGATAGACTTCGACGAGGGCGGTGCCGACGGTGGCGTTGGCGCCGCTGATCTGGAGGGTGTAGGCGCCGGGCGGGAGCGTGACGAGGAGGGCGCTGTCGCGGCTGTTTTCCTGCAGGGCGAAGGCGCCGACGGTGCGGGCGGCGGCGCGGATGGCGGCGGCGTTGGGGGCGGTGGGCCACGCGGTGTTGGCGGCGACCTGCTGGGCGCCGGAGAAGAGGGCGACGACGGGTTGGGCGAGGGTGGCGGGGACGTTGAAGGGCGGGGCGGCGAGGGTGGGGCCGACGGCGCGGACGAGCACGGTTTGCGGAGCGCCGGGACCGACGACGAGGCCGGGGATTAGCACGCCGGCGCCGGTGCCGACGTGGGCGCGGATGGCGGTGTTGACGAGGCGGGCGGTGCCGGGCGCGGCAGACGCGCCGTCGGCGGCGTAAATCTCGACGAGGGCGATGCCGGGGGTGCCGTCTGCGCCGGTGACTTGGGCGGTGTAGGCGCCGGGGGCGAAGTCGGCGACGAGAGCGGCGTCGGCGCTGCCGACGGCGAAGCGGAAGGCGCCGACGGAATCGAAGAGGGCGCTGAACTCGGCGGCGGCGGGCGAGGGGCGGGCGCCGGTCCAGTTGTCGTTGGAGGCGGCGATGCGCGTGGAGGAGTCGGGGCCGAAGACGGTGAGCACGGGGTCGGCGAGGGCGCCGGCGACGCCGAAGCCGGCGAGGGCGGGGCCGGCGGCGCGGACGAGCATGCGTTTGGGCGAACCGGGGCCGACGACGAAGCCGGCGATCAACTGGCGGGTGGCGTCGACTTGGGCGCGGGCGGCGAGGTTGGCGAGCGGGGCGGGCGGGAGTGTCGGCGCGGGGGCGGCGAGGGCGGCGATCCAGGCGCGGAGGAGCGCCTCGCCGGCGGAGTCGCGCTCGCGGGTGGCGAGCGGCGGCATCTGGCCGGCGCCGCGGGTCGAGAGGCGCTGGAAGGCGCGGGAGTGCGCGGCGTCGCCGGCGGCGAAGACGCGGTTGGCCGGATCGCCGGCGGAGTCGACGAGTGGGCCGTCGACGAGGCCGGCGAGCGTGAGCGGGGTGGAGGCGCGGGCGTCGAAGTGGCCGAGGGCGTTGCCGCCCGGCTGGTGGCAGTAGGCGCAGTTGACGTCGAGGTAGGAGCGGGCGCGGTGCTCGAGGGAGGCGGAAGGGTGGTCGGGCGCGGCGTGGGCGGGTAGGCCGGAGAAATCGGCGGGAGCGCCGGCGAGGTAGCCGGCGGCGGCAAGCGTAGCCAGAAAGTCGTTACGGTTGAGCTGGCGCGTGTGGAAACTCAGGGCGTGGCCGCCGGCGGCGGTGTGGCAGGTGAGGCATTCGGCGCGCGACGGGAGGCGCCACGTCTGGGGGCGGGCGGCGCCGTTTTCCACGACGGTGAGAGCGAGGTCGGCGCCTTCGTCGGGGACTAGGGTGGCGTCGGTCTGCGCGTCGTTCCAGCGGTAGGTGAAGCCGTGGGCGCCGGCGGCGGTTTTGACGAGGACGCGGGTCTCGAGGCGGCGGGCGGTGGCGGGGACGCCGCGGGTGGACTCGAGGTCGAAGTGTTTCACCCAGACGGCGCCGGTCGGGAGCGTCCACGGGCCCTCGGCGGCGAAGCCGAAGCGCGAGGTGGTGTCGGTGAGGGCGAACCAGCGGCGCTTGGTCGCGTGGTCGGACCAGAAGGGGAGGTTGGGCCCGTAGGGGACGACGCCGGGGGCGGGGCGGAGGGTGGCGGTGTCGGCGAATAGGCCGGTGGCGGAGAGGGTGGCGGGGAGCGGGGCGGAGCCGGCGGCGGGTGCGGCGACGAGGCGCTTGAGCGCGTTTTCCGTGAGGTCGGCTAGGAGGATGTCGCCGGTGGCGGGGTCGAGGCCGAAGGAGCTGATGCCGCCGTCGACGGCGAGGAGCTGGACGCGGTCGGCGGCGACGGGCGTCTCGGGGCGGTCGGGGTGCGGGTCGAGGGCCCAGAGGCGGCCGCTGACGAAGTCGGCGAAGAGGTATTTGCCGACGAGGCCGGGGTAACGGTTTCCCCGATACACGAGGCCGCCGGTGACGGACTGGCCCTGGGACGGGTTGGGGTATTCCCAGACGGGCGGGAGGAAGGTGGCGGCGGCGGCGGCGGGCGGGTTGGCGCGGGGGCCGGCGAGCGTGCCCTCGCGGTAGCTCCATCCGTAGTTGCCGCCGCGGACGATGATGTCGATCTCCTCGCGGGCGCCCTGGCCGACGTCGGCGAGCCAGAGGCGGCCGGTGGCGGAGTCGAAGGACATGCGCCAGGGGTTGCGCAGGCCGACGGCCCAGAACTCGGTGCGGACGGCGGCGGGGGAGACGGCGGCGCCGTTGAATGTCGTGGCGCCGACCCAGGGGTTGTCGGGCGGGACGGCGTAGGCGCCGGCGTGGACGGCGGGGTGGGGATTGGGCGCGAGGGAGCCGGGGCGGAGGTCGACGTCGAGGCGGAGGACGCCGGCGAAGAAATCGCGGTCGAGGCGCTGGCTGTTGGCGAACTGGTCGTTGCCGCCGCCCTCGTCTCCAACACTCAGATACAGGTAGCCGTCGGGGCCGAAGAGGAGTTCGCCGCCGTTGTGGTTGGAGGCTTCGTCGCGCTGGGTGAGGAGCGGGACCTCGGAGGCGGGATCGGCGACGGCGGGATCGGCGGAGACGGTGAAGCGGGCGAGGCGCTGGTGTGCGCCGGTGCCGGCGGCGGTGGTGGCGGTGAGGTTATACCAGACGAAGAAGCGGCCGTTGCGGGCGTAGTCCGGGTGGAAGGCGAGGGCGAGGAGGCCGCGCTCGTCGTTGCCGGCGGCGGCGGCGACGCGGGCGGAGAGGTCGAGGAACAGCGTGCGCGCGGGGACGGCGGCGGTGACATCGGGGATGAGCCAGATGCGGCCGGCTTTTTCGACGACGAAGAGGCGGCGGGTGTCGCCGGGCGGGGAGACGACGGCGACGGGTTGGGTGAAGGCGAGCGGCGCGAAGGCGCGGACGGTGGTGTAGGCGGTCGCGGGCGGTTCGGCGGGGACGCGGACGGTGGTGGCGGCGACGCGCGTCAGCGGTTGGGCGGGGAGCGGGGCGGCAGCGAAAAGAGCGGAGAGGGCGAGGAGCCGACCGAGGTGGCGAAGGGTGAGGGCGGCGAAGTCGGGGTGGACGCGCATGGGCCAACGATGGGCGGGATGCGGCGCGGGGCAAGGGGGCGG
>JBILLY010000542.1:0-4040 GCA_044375835.1 Opitutaceae bacterium | reverse complement strand
GAAGGAGAAAAGCGAGACAGGGAGAGAGGGTCGCGGGGAGCGGGGCGAGGGAAGCCGGGGAAGATGAAATGACGGGGGCGGGCACCGCACGCCAGGACCGCGGTGACCCGCCGGAGTGGAGGCAACACGCGAGCGTGTCGGCTCGGCAGGAGACGCGCGGCGGGCGGGCCGGCGGCTGGAGTGCGAGGCGGGGACATTTTGGAGAGGCGGGCGGCGGCGCGTGGAACTACGCAATGAAGCGGGAAATAATGGGAGGAGTTCGGTCTAGAGACGGGGGCATCGGGCGGTAGACTTTCCGCGTGAAAAAGTCCGACCGCCCGACCGCTCCGTCACCGAGCTTCGCGAGAGATCGGTGCCGGGTGGTGCTCGTCGAGGATCACCCGTTGTTGGCCGATTTGTTGGCCGAGGTCCTCAACCGGACCGGTGAATTCGACGTGGTGGGCAAGGCGGCCAACGGCGAAGAGGCTCGGGCGCTTTTGGGGGCGATGCAGGCGGATCTGGTGTTGCTGGATCTGGTCCTGCCAGGGATGAGCGGACTGGAACTGTTGCGGGAGTTGCGGCGGGGATTTCCAGCCGTGCGCACGGTGGTGTTCAGCGGGGTGGCGACCGAGGAGTCGGTGGGGGCCGCGTTTGGGCAAGGCGCAGTCGCGTATATCGAGAAAAGGGCGGGAATGGACGAGTTGTTGGGATCGTTGCGGGCGGTGGTGCGGGGGGACTTTCCGGCGGATGCACGGGGGAGCGGGGGGGCGCGAGCGGCGTGGTCGGCGCGAGCGGGCCGCAAAGACCTCGCGCCGGTCGATCTCGAGATCCTGCGGCGATTGGCCGCGAGGCAGACGGCGGGGGAGATTGCGGCGGAGCTGTCGATCTCGCGTTCCGGCGTCTACAAAGCCCGCGCACGGATCGTGGCGCGCCTGGAGTTGGCGGGATGCGGGGAAATCCCGACCGCGGCGGCGAATCTTGGCTTGATCGCGGGTCCGGTCGAGGCGGAGGACTCCACGGAGGGGCACCGGTGTTGGTCGCCGCGCTGTGCGTCATGAACGAGATCGGGCCGAAAACTCCGGGCTTCAGCGGGTCGGTGAGCGCGGCGGATGAAGGCATCGTGCGCGGGGTGCTGGACGAACTGGGACGGGCGGACGAGCCGCTGGTCTTCGTGCTCGATCGGGCGACCAGGAAGCACCTGTATCTGCACGGACCGAGCGAGCGCCTGCTGGGCCTGACCCGCGAGCAAATGCTGGCCGACGCGGACGGGTGGCGGGAGCGGTTGGAGCCGAGCGATCGGCTGGTGATCGACACGTTGCGGCGGGACCTCGATTTGCACGGCGAGGTGATGCGGGTGCTGCGGGTGGTGCGGCCGGACGGCCATCGGCTGACGTTGCGGGCCAAAGCGATGGTGCGGCGGGTCGACGGGCGCGAAGTGGTGGCGGGCTCGGTGGTCGAGCTGGGCATGACGGTGGACGACCCGCAATTCGCGGGGCTGTTTCGGGTGGCGGTGGAGCGGACGCACGCCGGCGTGGCGGTGACGGACTCCGCGGGACGCCTTTTGTATCTGAACCGGGAGCACGTGGAGATGTTCGGCTACGACCGGGTCGAGGAATTGGTCGGCCGCTCCTGGCCAGTCCTCTATTCCGACGAGGGCGTGCGGCAGATCGAGCAGGAGGTCTTTCCGGAGATGGCGGCGAAAGGAGTGTGGCGGGGGCAGTTGCGGGCCAAGCGCCGCGACGGCAGTCTGTTTCACGAGCAGCTGACGCTGTCGCTGATGCCCGACGGCGGGATCGTGTGCAACTGCCGGGATGTTTCGGATCAGGTGGAACTGGCCGAGCGTCTGGCGGCGGGCGAGGCGATGTTCCGGACCTTCCTGAACGGGCTGCCGACGGCGGTCACGATCCGGAATCTGTCGGGGGCCTACGAGTTCGTGAACGACGCGACGACGGAATTTCTGGGGCGCGAGATGCGGCGAGGCGGGAAAGAGCGGAGCGGGATGGAAGTGTGCATCTCGGAGCACCGGGTCTTCGCCTACTGGGGCGCGGCGGACGAGCGGGTGGCGAAGACCGGGGTGGAAGTGCGGTTCGATTTTCCGTTGAAATGGGGCGGGCGGGACTGGATCCTGGACGTGAAGAAGATGCCCTTGCGGATCAACTCCGGGGACGTGACGCATGTCTGCACGTTGATCAACGACGTGACCGAGCTGCGGCGAATGGAGATCCAGAAAGCGGAGTCGGCGCGGCGCAGCCACGAACTGCACGAGATGCAGCGGGAGTTCATCTCGATGGTATCGCACGAATTCCGCACGCCGCTGATGTCGATGCAAGGGGTGCACTACCTCCTGGAGAAATTGGCGGCGGAAATGGCGCCGGCGGAGGCGGCGAAGCTGGGCCGGCTGCTGAAGCTGCAGGAGCGGGCGCACGGGACGCTGCGGGAGCTGGTGGACCAGGTTTTGCAGCTCAATCGGATCGAGCACATGTCGGCGGACAAGGAACTGGAGCCGCTGCGGTTGGCGGAGTTTTTACCGCGGACCGTGGATGCCCTGAACGTCGCCGTGGCGAACCACCGCATCAAACTCCGGATCGAATTGCCGGCGGACTATGCCGCGGCGGTGGATGAAGCGCAGATGCGGGTGCTGGTGGAGAACCTGATTTCGAACGGGCTGAAGTATTCGCCGGAGACGGAGCCGGTGCTCGTGACGCTGCGCGGGACGGAGGAGGCCTGGACGCTGGAGGTGGCGGATCGCGGGCGGGGGATTCCGCCGGCGGATCAGTCCAAGTTGTTCCAGGCCTTCTACCGGGCGAGCAATGTCGGCAATGTCGCGGGCACGGGCCTGGGGCTGATGATCGTGCGGCGGGTGGCGGATTTCCATCGCGGCAAGCTGGCGTTCACCAGCGCCCTCGGGCAGGGCACCGCCTTCACGCTGACGTTTCCGCGGGACGCCGCGCGGGAAGTGCCGGCGGCGGCGGTGCCTTTGCCGCCCGAACCGACCGGCGCCGGGGAGGGGCGCGCGAAGCGATCGCCATGAACTCGCCGCAGCCGGGGCCGACGATCCTTTTTGCCGAAGACGACGATCTGGTGCGCGAGATCGTCGTGGAAACGCTGCGGGGGGCGGGCTACGCGGTCGTGGCGGCGGGGGACGGGGCGGAGGCGTTGGAAGCGTTGGCGCGGATGAGGCCCGACCTGATTCTGAGCGATGCGCGCATGCCGCGGTGCGACGGCTTCGAGTTTTTGCAGGCGGTGAGGCGCAATCCGGCGTCGCGCTGGACACCGTTCATCATCATGTCGGCGAAAGCGGAAACCGCCGACCAGCGCCTGGGTATGGCGCTCGGCGCGGACGACTATCTGACGAAGCCGTGCAAGACGGAGGACTTGCTGCAGTCGATCGCGGTGCGGCTGGAGCGGGCGGCGGCGATCGCGGACTTGGCGCGGAGGTCGCGGCATTTTCTCGCCCGGGTCGTGCAGGAGGCGCTGCGCGAGCCGCTGGCGGAAATCGCGGAAGGTGCCGGGGGGGGAATCGACCGCGGTGATTCCGGCGCGGGTTCGGCGCCGGTCGGTGCGCCGACGCGCGGCCGCATGCTGGCGCGTGCGGGCCAACGGCTGACGGCCGTGGCGGAGGATCTGGCGCTCCTGGCCTGGCTGGAGTCGGACGAACGGTCGCGGCGGGAAAACGAAACGGGGCCGGCCGAAGTTTCCGCCAGCCGCGTGCGGGAGTGGTGCCGGCAAAGCGCGGACTACCACGGGCGCGGGCAGGATCTGAGCGTGGAGGTGCACGGGGCGGAGGTGGCGGTGTCGGGGCGGGGCCTCGATCGGGTGATCGCGCACCTGGTGGACAACGCGCTGAGATTCTCAGCGCCGGGAAGTCCGGTGCAGGTGACCGGTCGGCGCGTGGAAGCGGGGTATGAGATCGTCGTGTGCGATCGTGGCATGGGCGGGAGAGAGCCGGAACCGAACGAAGCCTGCGGACGTGCGGGCACCGCGGCCGTGTCCGGGGGCGCCGAAGGGACCGGAATCGGCCTGATGCTGGCGCGGAGATTCGCGGACTTGAGCGGCGCGGA
>JBILLY010000122.1:0-9377 GCA_044375835.1 Opitutaceae bacterium | reverse complement strand
TCGGTCACGATCTACTTCTACAAAAACTTCCAGACCAAGTCCGACATCTGGATGACCGGCCTCATGGGCTTCTGCCAGCTCGGCATCTTCGCCGGCTTCGCGATCTACCTGCCCGAGCTTTTCCCCACGCGTCTGCGCAGCACCGGCGTCAGCTTCTGCTACAACGTCGGCCGCTTCATCGCCGCCACCGGTCCCATCACGCTCGGCGGCCTGCAAAAGGTGATCGGCGACAAAGCCATCGCCGCCCTGCCCGCCACCGCCGACGCCGCCGCCAAGGCCGACGCCCAGCTCAACGCCTTCCGCGACGCCGCCTGCTGGCTCGCCGGCATCTACTTCATCGGCCTCATCGTGCTGCCCTTCCTCCCCGAAACCAAGGGTCGTCCGCTGCCCGAGGAGTGAGTCGGCGCGCCGCGCGCGCGACCGTCGTGCCGTGCCTGTTTCCAACCCGTCGGCCCGCTGCGGCCGGCGGGTTTTTTCTTGGGCTCGGTTGCCGACGCGTTCGCGTTGGCGTCCGGTCGCGGCCGGTGCGGCGGCCGGGCCTCAGATTTTGAGAAACAGTTTCCGCCGCCACATCCACCACAGGATCAGCCACAGCACCGCCAGCGTCGCGCCGCCGTGCAGCAACGGCTGATACGCCGCGCCGAAGACCTTGAAAACCTCCGCGCCGAAATGCGTCGTCAGGTTCTTCGCCACATAGGCGTCGAAACCGTGCGCGAGGCAGTAGGCCGCGATCGAGTTGGCGCCGATCACGATCAGCGGAAACGCCGCCCGCGTCGCCCCGCGCACGTCGACCAGCCAGTGCGCCAGCGCGAGGAAGCCGAAGCACATCCCGCCGCTCGCCAGCGTCCAGCTCGGCGTCCAGATGCGTTTCACGACCGGGCAGAGCCCGAGCGCGTGCTGCGCGACGCCGGCCGCGAGGCACGCCGCGGCCGCGACGGCAAACCACCGCAGTTTCTCCGCCGTCGTCCGCCCGCTGCGCAGCACCGTGCCCGCGATCAGGCCGAGGATCATCGTGCCGAGCGTCGGGATGAAACTCAGCGTCGCATACCCGCCGGGATGAAACAGGAACGGCTTCTCGCGCGGGAAGAGATTCATCCACCACGTGTCGAAGGCCCACGCGAGGTGGCTGTTTTTCTGCCAGTGCGCCGCGAAGCCCGTCAGCCCGTGCGCGTCGAGCCACGCCTTCGGCACGCCTACCGCCGCGTAGTCGAAGTTCGCCCCCGGCAGCGGCCACAACGCGAACGCCGCCCAATAGCCCGCCAGCACCGCGCCCAGCGCGAGCCACACCGTGCGCAGCGACGCGAACCCGAGCAAAAACAGCACGCCGTAGCCGAGCCCGATCTGCGAGAGCGTGTCCTCGAAGGTCCAGTTCGTCGTGTTCCGGCTCGCCGAGCGCAGAAACACCCCCAGCAGCACCAGCACCAGCGCGCGCCACCACGCGTGCAGCGCCATGCGCGTCTTCGATTCGCCCCGCGCCGTCCGCGCCGCGATCGAGAAGGGCAGCGCCACGCCGACCAGAAACGAAAACGAGGGCTGGATCATGTCGTGCAGCGATCCGCCCGCCCACTCGACGTGCGACTGGTTCCACGCGAGAAATTTCCAGACCCCGCTCTCCGGCACCGCCTGCGCCACGCGCCGCAGCCGCAGCACCTCCGCCATCATCAGCAGCATCACGAAGCCGCGGTAGGCGTCGATCGACGCGAGGCGCGTCGGCGGCGCCGCGGCGGGGGAGGGGACGGACTCGGGGGCGGCGGTCGCGGTGGTCATGCGGGTGGGGTGGGGGAGCGCGGCAAACAACGCCTTCGCCGGCCGGGGTGCCGCCGCGCGTCGTCGCCCCGGGTATGCAACCGCCCGCGCCCCGCGCCGAGGAAAAACCCGCGCGCCGCCTCTCCGCGCCGCGACCGTCGTGCTGGAGGCTCCCGGTGCGTGCCCATAAACCCTCCAACCTGCCGGCCTGCTGAAATTGCGCGCGCGACCGAGTCGGATCGATTCCGCCCCTTTGCCCCAAGGAGGCGCAAAAAACCCGTCGGCAAACGTCGCCCTCCGGGCGCCCATCGGCGCTCGGGCGATCTCCGTCGGCAGGATGGACGGGTCTTGTGCCTCTTTGCGGCCATTCCACGTCCGGGTTGGCTTGCTGCCCGACTACGCGCTGGAGGCCTCCCCCCTCGCGCGGCTCGGCCGCGTTTTTCCCTGACTCCGCCCGCGGCGCCCGCACACGCTGGCCTCCGCCTCGCGACGGCCGCCGATCGCCGTCGCTCCCCTCCACCCGCCTTCGCTTCACCCCATGCTCCCGTCCTTCCGTTGCGTGCGCTCCCCGCGCCGCCGCCTCGCCCTCGCCGCCGTCGTCTCCGTTCTCGGCGCGTGGCTCGCGCCCGCCGCGTTTGCCGCCGCCCCGGCCAAACCCAACTTCATCCTCATCCTCGCCGACGACCTCGGCTACGGCGACGTCTCCACCTACGCCGCCCGCGATGTGCGCACGCCGCATATCGACCGCCTCGCCGCCGAGGGCCTCGCCTTCACCGCGATGCGCGCCAACTGCACCGTCTGCTCCCCCACGCGCGCCGCGCTCCTCACCGGCCGCTATGCCGACCGCGTCGGCGTGCCCGGCGTCATCCGCACCCAACCGGAAAACTCCTGGGGCTACTTCGCCCCCGGCGTGCCCACGCTGCCCGACCGTCTCCGCGCCGCCGGCTACACCACCGCCATCGTCGGCAAATGGCACCTCGGCCTCGCCTCGCCCAATCTCCCCGGCGAGCGCGGCTTCGATTTCTTCCACGGTTTCCTCGGCGACATGATGGACAGTTACACCACCCACCTGCGCCACGGCCAAAACTACCTGCGCCGCGACCGCGAGGTCATCACGCCCGCCGGCCACGCCACCGATCTGTTCACCGATTGGAGCGCCGCCTACCTGCGCGAGCGCGGCCGCGACAAGCGACCGTTCTTCCTCTACCTCGCCTACAACGCCCCGCACTTCCCCATCGAGCCGCCCGCCGCCTGGCTCGAAAAAGTGAAACAACGCGACCCCGCCCTGCCCGAGGCCGCAACGTCGCCCTCGTCGAGCACTTCGACGACGGCATCGGCCGCGTGCTCGCCGCCCTGCGCGAGGCCGGCCTCGAACGCGACACCCTCGTCGTCGTCACCTCCGACAACGGCGGCTCGCTGCCCCACGCGCAGAGCAACCACCCCTGGCGCGACGGCAAACAGAGCCACTACGACGGCGGCCTGCGCGTGCCCTTCGTCGCCCGCTGGCCCGCCGTCGTCGCGCCCGGCGGCCGCAGCGACTACGCGGGCCTCGTCTTCGACGCCGGCGCCACCTTCCTCGAAGCCGCCGGCCTGCCCGCGCCCGCCGACACCGACGCCGTCAGCCTGCTGCCGATTCTCTCCGGCCGCCCGATGCCCGCGCCCGCCGCGCCGCGCGAACTCTACTTCGTCCGCCGCGAAGGCGGTCCGGCCTACGGCGGCAAGAGCTACGAAGCCCTCATCCGCGGCGACTGGAAACTCCTCCAGCCCGGCCCCTTCGCGCCGCTGGAACTCTACAATCTCCGCACCGATCCCGCCGAGGCCAACAACGTCATCAAGCAACACGCCCCCGTCGCCCGCGAACTCGAGGCCGCCCTCCGCAAACACATCCAGCGCGGCGGCGCCACTCCCTGGCAGCCGCCCGCCCCCGCCCGCTGAGCGCCGCGCCTCGCGCCGGCTCGCCGCGACGACCGGGAGTTCTCGTCGCCTTGCCGCGCGCGGATTCGGCCCGGTGTTCAGCCCGCCGCGGTCGGAATGCCGTCCCCGATCACCCGGATCGGGTATCGCATCCGGAAGCGGGATCCGCCAGCCGCGCGACGCGGTCCGTCCGCGTCTTGCGAAAACATCCCGTGTGCGCTGAAACGCGTCTTCGCCGAACTAGGTCCCGCCCTGCTGCTGGTTTTGGCGCAGATAGCGTTTGATCTTTTCCGGAGTGTAGGGCGATGCGAGTGCCCCGAGCAGCAGGCGTTGGAGCAGCGCGGGTGAGCAATCCCGGTGCGCGCGAAAATGCCCGGAGGCGATGGCCCCCGCGATGGCCGCGGCGGTGGTGAGCCGGGCATCGGCGTAGTGAACGGCCGTGGCGTGGGTGACAAACGGATGCTCGCCGGGCTGGATCACCACAGTGGTATCGGAATGGGGGCGCAGCGTCGTGAAATTCACGATCATCGCTTGTCCCTGCGCGTCGGGCGCGGTCAGCACGACCCAGAGGTGGGCGGTCTCGTGCCCGGGCTTGGGCAACAGGATGGTCTGCCCCGCCTGCAACATCGCTCAGAGCGCGGGCAGCAGCGCATCGGCCTGCGCGACCCCGTCGATGTCCTGGAGGATGGCGGCGATTTCGAGTTCGGTTTTGCCGCCGGCCTTGAGGATGTCGCGGTAGGTGATCGGCAGGGCGCTGCCGTCCGGGTCCTGCCACTCGGGAAACGTGTGAACCAGTTCCACCAGTGCCCAGCGGTTCATGGTGCCGTAGCGTTTGAACACGTCGTCGATCAGCGCTTTCTCGGCTTCGGACAATTCATCGTCGCCGGTGGGACTGAGCAGGCGCACGCCGTAGTTGGCCGGTTGGGAAATGTGCTCCGCCCAAGTCGAGGCCATGCCGGGGACGGGACCTTCGTTGATGAGATTGAGGGTCTGGCTGAGGACGGGCCCGTGGCGGAGCGAGACACACCGGTCGGCGGTCACGGGGCGCCCCCAGGTGAGCAGGGCCTCGCGCTCCACGATGTAGAGGAGCTTGATGAGCTTCATGTAGTTCATCTCGCCGCCCCGCAGGGTGAGGAGCCGGGCGGCGGCCTGGGTCGTCTTGGCTTCGCGGAAACGGAGATTCATGGGCGCAGTGGGTCCAAGGAGATACACAACGACCGGCGCGGATCGATACCTTACACCCGGCGTCAAGCCTTCACCCGCCGAAGACCTGGGCAAGCGCGGAGGGGAGGAGGGCGGCGAGGTCGGATTCGATGTGGCCCAGCTCAGTTTCGGCGGCTCGGAGTTTTTCGACCACTTGGCGGAAGCGGAGTTGTTGTGGCATCGGCGGGAGTGGCATCGCGGCGGCGAGGAGCGTCGCGGGATTGAGGCGGCGGCGGCGCAGGTTTGTGCCCGAGCTTGAGCCGGCCAATGTTTCCCACGTTTCGGGAAGACGGAAATACGCCTCCAAAACTTCGGGCAAAACACGCACGGTGTTGATCGTGAAGACGGGAAACTCTGGGCTCACCACGCAGCCGTCGCACTCCGGCGGCACCACGGCAAACGCGCCCTCCCACGCCATCAACTTGGGATAGCAGAAGTCACCGGTCCGGACGCGCGTGAGCTGCTTGTAAGAAAACTCGCTGCCGCGTTTCGGCTCCCGGCGAAACATGCCGCGCCCGAAGCTATAAACACCCGCGAACGAGTAGTCGCTGTCTGGATCAACTTCGACATCGAGTGCACGGCGGGTGAGGAGCTCGGAAAAGTGAACAGGCTCGACGACTCCTTCGTATCCCAAGCTAAGATCCTTTTGGAGTGACGATAGAGTTTCGACTAAACTCCGTGTTCTGTCGCTCATTCGAGCCGCGGTTTTTTCCGGCGCAACTCGCACCGTGCCTGATTTTGAGCGCGGGATTTTGTGATCGATGTCGAACACCGGCCAATAGAGCGCATCCGCCTGATCCTGTGCGGCCTTCGCCCGGGCCTCGGCATCTTTCACGGCCGCTTCGGCGGCGGCGAGTTTCTCGGGTTTCGCGTCCGCGACTTTCAGGTCGCGAAGGGTGCGGGCGTGGGCGCGCGCTTCCTCCGCGGCGGCTTGCGCGACCGCGCGATGCGGGGCGGCGGCGGTATCGGCGGCACGGTGTTCGTCGCCCCATTTCACGACCCACGCGTGGTCGTTTTCGACGGGGGCTTTGAACCAAGCGAGGACGGGATCGAGGTGCGCGGTCTCGATGGGTTGGGTTTTGCCGAACTTGGCGCGGTCGGCAGGCGTGGGGATGTGGTAAAACCAAATCTCCTCGGTGGGACCCGAGGCCTCGAGGAAGAGAATATTGGTCGGGATATCGGTGTAGGGCGCGAACACGCCCTCGGGCAGACGGATGACGGCGCGGAGGCGGAACTCGGTGAGGAGGTCGCGCTTGATGGCGGCGGCGGTGCCGAGTTCGGAGAGCACGCCGTTGGGCACGATGATGGCGGCGCGGGCGGGGCGGCCGGCGGGCGAGGGCGTGCGGCGGAGGCGCGCCATGATCACCTGGAGGAAGAGGAGCGCGCTGTCGCTCGTCTGCCGGTCGGGCGGAAAGGCGGAGAGATCCTCGCGGGTGACCTCGGCGCCGAAGGGCACGTTGGTGCCGATGATGTCCACCTCGTCCGCCGGGCCGTAGTCGGCGAGTTTGCGGGCAAAGGCGTTGGCACGTTCGACGCGCACGCCATCCATCCCGTGCAGGAGCAGATTCATCTGCACGAGCAGGAACGGGAGCGGTTTGGGCTCCGCGCCGCGCACGGTGGTGCCGAGGAGTTCGAGGTCGCGGGCATGGTGCGCCTGCGGTTTCAGTTTCTCCCAGGCGGCGACGACGAAGCCGCCGGTGCCGCACGCGTTGTCGATGAACGTCTCGCCGAGCCGGGGATCGAGTGCGTCGATGCAAAAGCGGATGACGGGGCGCGGCGTGTAGAACTCGCCGTTCTGGCCGGCGGCGTCGCGCATCTCGCGGAGCATGTCCTCGTAGAGCAGGGAGAGGGTGTGGACATCGTCGCGGCTGGTGAAGTGGAGGCTGTCGATGAGCGCGCAGACATCGCGCAGCACGCTGCCGCTGGTGAGCCCGCAGGTGCAGCCTTCGAATACCTGGCGGATCACGCGGCGGCGGTCATCGCGGCCGGAGAGCGGGAGCGCGCGCAGGGTGGCGAGGAGACCCGGGCCCTCTTTGCCGTCGGGGCGGAGTGCCCGGTCCTGGGTGATGAACTTGAGGAGATCTATACCCGTCAGACCCTTTTCGCCGGCGGCCCAGTCGCGCCAGCGGTAGGGTGCGGCGAGGAGCGGCGTGTAGGCGGCGCCGCGGAGGACGGCGGTCGTCTCGGCGACGGCTTCATGGTCGTCGAGGAACTTGAGAAACATGAGCCACGTGAGGAGGGGGAGGCGCTCGATGTCGGTGGAGATGCCGAGGTCCTTGCGCAGCGTGCGCCGGGCCTGGCGAATCGCCGAGCGCAGGTCGGCGCGGGAGGACTCGGCGGGCGGCGCGGCAGGAACGGGCTGGGATTTGGCGGGCGGGATCGGTTTCGGACCGGGCGCAGGGCGGCGGGAGCGAGGCATCGGGAAGAGGATCAGGCGGCGTAGAGCTGGCGGTTGAGTTCGGCCAGCGCTTCCTGCAACGACGGCAGGCCGCCGAAGCGGGCCACGATTTCCGGCAGGGTCGGCAGCGGAGCTTGGTCGCGCGCCGGCGGGAGTTGCACGGCGGCGGCGAGATCGAGATCGGCCGGCCCATGCGCGGCGTAACGGTCGAGGAGATGTTCCAGGATCGCTCGGGCGGCCGGGCTGTAGTGGGCGAAGAAGGCGGCCTGGGTTTTCCGGACGCGCTCGACGCGCGCGGCGCGCGACACCAGCGCCGTGCGAAACGCGACATGCGCGAGCAGATCGAACGGGTCGGCCTCGCGGTGATCGAGCACGCGGGAGACCTCGTCGAGATCGACGCCGCGCTCGCCGAGGCGGGCGGCGATCCGGGCGCGGCCTTCGGGTGTGCTGCACTCGGCCCGCAGCGATTCGGGCGAAGGATAGAGCGTGCGAACCTTGTCGGCGGTAAATTCGGTGAGGCTGAAGGTCCGCAGCACTTTGCCGTCGGGATCGAGGACTTGGATTTGTTCGGCTACGATCCGCACCGACACCCCCTCGACGGTGAGGCGCGGCGGCGGCAGCGGCGGCGCGGGCGAAATCGGCGGCGTGACGGGCGGTTCGATCGGGCCGGGGGGAGGCTCAGGCGGAATGCGCGGGCCGGGTGGGTCCACTTCGTCGCCGGGTGGCTCGCCCACGATGGGCGGCTCGCTCGGGTCGTCGGGCGGCGGGATATCCACCGGATCGGGCGGAAGCGGCTCACCGTCGAACAGCGGATCGGCGAACTGCAGGCTGGCCGAACCCGTGTAGTCGAGGATGGTGAAGGTCCACTTGTCGAAGTCCGTGCGCACGCGCGTGCCGCGACCGATGATCTGTTTGAATTCGACCATGGTGCCCACGACCCGGCAGATGACGATGTTCTGGCAGGTCTGCGCATCGACGCCGATGCTGAGCATCTTCGACGTGGTGACGATCACCGGGACGCGTTTCTTCGGCAGCATGAAGTTGCCGAGGTGTTTTTTGCCCAACTCTGCTTCGTCCGCCGTGACCCGCACGACATAGTCGGGGTGCTTGGCCACGAGGTCCTGGTTGCAGGCCACGAGCGCGTCGCGCATGTCGAGGGCGTGCTCCTGGTCGACGCAGAAGACGATGGTCTTGGCGAAGCGATCGGTGCGTTTGAGATGCCCGGTCAGATGTTGGGCGAATATGCGCGTGCGGTCGGGCAGCTTGAGGCGGCGCTCGAAATCGGGCGTGCCGTAGACCTTGTCGGGGATGAGCTGGCCGAACTTGTCGCGTTGGCCGGAAAACGGGCGCCAGCCGGTCGCGTCGACGTCGCTGACGACATTGTGCAGCCGGTAGGGCGCGAGAAATCCGTCGGCGATGCCCTGCGCGAGCGAATAGGTGTAGAGCGGCGGCCCGAACCAGCCGTAGGTGTCGCGGTTGTCGGCGTGGACGGGAGTGGCGGTGAGGCCGAGTTGCACCGCGGAGTTGAAGTAAACGAGAATTTCCCGCCAGAGACCATCCTCCCGCGCGCTGCCCGTGTGGCACTCGTCGACGATGATGAGGTCGAAAAAGTCCGGCGACCATTCCCGGTAGAGCGGCGGCGAACGGTCGGGGTGGGCGATGGCCTCGTAGAGTGCGAAATAGATGTCGTGCGAGGTGTCGATGCGACCCTCGATCCGCGTGAGGGCGTCGCCGAACGGGGCGAAATCCTTCCTGATGGGGTCGTCGACGAGCACGCCGAGGTGGGCGAGATAGAGAATCTTCGGGCGATGGGCGCTGCCGGTGCGATTCCACCGCGTCGACCAGAGCTTCCAGCAGATTTGAAACGCGGTGGACGTTTTCCCCGTGCCGGTCGCCATGACCAGCAGGGCGCGCTTGGCTTGCGAGAGAATGGCCTCGATGGCCAGGTTGATCGCGATGGTTTGGTAGTAGCGCGATTCCTTGTTTTCCGTCGGGTAGTCGGCGGTGAGGAGGCGCTCGACGGCGGCGTCGGTTTTCAACCGGGTGCGTTCGCGGTAGCGGCGCATCAATTCGTCGGGCGAAGGAAAGCCGGGCACGGTCTGCTCGGTGCCCGCGA
>JBILLY010000121.1:0-9387 GCA_044375835.1 Opitutaceae bacterium | reverse complement strand
CCGGGAGCATGGCGTCGCAGGGACCGTTGTTTTTCTGGGTCGCGTGCCACCGGCGGCACCACCAGCACAGCGACGAGGCGGGTGATCCGCATTCGCCGCACACGCACGGCGGCGGCGCCCGCGGTGTCCTGCTCGGCTGCTGGCACGCGCACGTCGGCTGGATGCTGGGGCACAAGCCGGAAAACTACTTCCGGCTAGTCAACGATCTGGTGCGCGACCCGGTGAACATGGCGGTCCACCGGTTCTATTTCCTCTGGGTTGTCGCCGGGCTCGTGTTGCCGGGGGTGGCGACGGCGCTGGTCGCGGGGGACGCGGCGGCGTTCTGGCCCGGGGTGCTTTGGGGCGGGCTGGTGCGGATGTTTGTCGCGCACCACGCGACCTGGAGCGTGAACTCGGTCTGTCACCTGTTCGGTTCGGCGCCGTTCCGCACGGAGGACGAGAGCCGAAACAACGCGCTCGTCGCCGTGCTCACGCTCGGCGAAGGCTGGCACAACAACCACCATGCGTTCCCCTCGTCGGCGCGCCATGGGTTGGGCCGGTGGCAGCTCGATCCGTCGTTTTTGGTGCTGCGGGCGCTGGTCGCGGTCGGACTGGCGGGAGATTTGCGCACGCCGAGCGACCGCGAGCTGGCGGAGCGAAAGGTGCCGGCGGCGTGATGCGCGGGCTCGCCAAGGACGCGGCATTGGGCCTCAGTGGCGTCCCATTTCCATGCGCATCCTCGTCACCGGCGGCGCCGGCTTCCTCGGCTCCCATCTTTGCGATCGTCTGCTGAAAGACGGCAACGAAGTCGTCTGCATCGACAACCTGTTCACCGGACAGAAAGCCAATATCGCGCACCTCGCAGCCAACCCGAACTTCGAGTTCGTGCGGCACGATGTGATCGATCCGTTCAAGTTCGAGGTCGACCAGATCTACAACCTCGCGTGTCCGGCCTCGCCGCCGCACTACCAATACAACCCGATCAAGACGACCAAGACCTCGGTGATGGGCGCGATCAATTGCCTCGGGCTCGCCAAGCGCGTGAAGGCGCGGGTCTTCCAGGCCAGCACCTCCGAGGTCTACGGCGATCCCGCGGTGCACCCGCAGCCCGAGAGCTACTGGGGCAACGTGAATCCCGTCGGAAGACGCTCGTGCTACGACGAGGGCAAGCGGTGCGCGGAGACGCTGTTCTTCGACTACCACCGGGAAAACAAGGTCGATATCCGCGTGATCCGCATCTTCAACACCTACGGCCCGCGCATGCATCCGAACGACGGGCGCGTGGTCTCCAATTTCATCGTGCAGGCGCTGAAAGGGCAGGACCTCACGATCTACGGCGACGGCACGCAGACGCGGTCGTTTTGCTACGTGGACGACCTGATCGAGGGCTTCGTGCGCTTCATGGCGCAGACCGAAACGGTCGGCCCGCTGAATTGCGGCAACCCGGGCGAGTTCACGATGCTGCAGTTGGCCGAGCTGACGCTGAAGCTGGTCGGCGGCCCGTCGAAGATCGTCCACAAGCCGCTGCCGGCGGACGACCCGAAGCAGCGGCGCCCCGATATCACGCTGGCGAAGAAGCACCTCGGCGGCTGGGAGCCGACCGTGCCGCTCGAGGAAGGCCTGCGCCGCACGATCGCGTATTTCCGGACCCGGGTCTGAGACGGTCGGGCGGGGCGGGCGCCGGAGCGGGTGCGTCAGTCCGGCGCGATCTTCCCGAACCGGCCGGGCCACGGCGGCCCGACCGGCCGGCGCCGCCGGAAATCCGGGTGCCGGGAATGGCGGGAAATTTCCCCGGGGCGGCCCGCGGCATTTCTTCGTTTGCCAAGCCTATGGCGCGGCCTACGCTCTCGCCTCTTTCATGCTCTCGTTCCTGCTCAAACGGTTTTCCGGCCGGCACTATAAGAAGTTTCTCGAGAAGGCGCGCCCCGTCGTGGCCCGCATCAACGAACTCGAAAAGAGCTACCAGTCGCTCTCCGACGAGCAGCTCCGGGCCAAGACCGCGGAGTTCCGCGCGCGGATCGCCGCCGCGCCGGACAAGCGAGCGGCGCTCGAGGAGATTTTGCCCGAGGCCTTCGCCACGGTGAAGAACGCCGCCCGCCGCCTCGTCGGCACCAAGGCCATCGTCTGCGAACACGAGCTGACCTGGGACATGGTGCATTTCGACGTGCAGCTGATCGGCGGCATGGCGATCCACCAGGGCAAGATTTCCGAAATGGCCACCGGCGAGGGCAAGACCCTCGTCTCCACGCTGCCCCTTTACCTCAACTCTCTCACCGGCCGGAACACGCAGCTCGTCACCGTCAACGACTACCTCGCCCGCCGCGACAGCGAGTGGATGGGGCACCTCTACAACTTCCTCGGCGTGAGCGTGGGCTGCATCCAGCAGCAGATGTCGTCCGACGTGCGCCGCGAGATGTATGGCCGCGACATCACCTACGGCACGGCGAGCGAGTTCGGCTTCGATTACCTGCGCGACAACGGTATGGCCACGCGCAAGGAGGACCAGGTCCAGCGCGACTACTGGTTCTGCATCGTGGACGAGATCGACTCCATCCTCGTCGACGAGGCGCGCACGCCGCTGATCATTTCCGGTCCGGCGCCGATCGAGCGCGAGCAGCCGTTCACGCGGCTCAAGCCCGGCGTCGACCAGCTCGTTTCCGACCAGCTCCGGCTCTGCAACAAGATCGTCACCGAAGCCAAGGATCTGCTCGAGAAGCCCGGCGCGACGCCGGACGACAAGGCCCTCGCCGCCCACAAGATGCTGCAGGTGAAGATGGGCAACCCGAAGAACAAGCAACTGCTCCGCCTCATGGAAAACGGCGAGTGGCGCAAGCTGCTCGACAAGACCGAGACCGAGCTGAACTCCGACCTCAACAAGGACGAACTCTACAAGGTCAAAGAGGAACTCTACTACGTCATCGACGAGCGCCAGCACCAGGCGGACCTGACCCAGATCGGCCGCACCAAGCTCCGGCCCGACAATCCGGATGCGTTCATGCTGCCGGATCTGGCGACGGAGTTTTCCGACCTCGACAAAGCCACGTCGATGACGCCCGAGCAGCGCGAGGAGCGGAAGCTCGTCTCGCAGCAGCGCTACGGCGACATCTCCGAGGAGATCCACGCGATCTCGCAACTGCTTCGCGCCTACTCGCTCTACGAGCGTGACGTGGAATACGTCGTCTCGCCCGACGGCAAGGTGCTGATCGTCGACGAGAACACGGGCCGCGTGATGCCCGGGCGCCGCTGGTCCGACGGCCTGCACCAGGCGGTCGAAGCCAAGGAAGGTGTGTCGATCGAACGCGAGACGCGCACCTACGCCACGATCACGATCCAGAATTACTTCCGCATGTATGAGAAGCTCGCCGGCATGACGGGCACGGCGGAGACGGAGGCGACGGAGTTCAACGACATCTACCGGCTGGCGGTGCAGGTGGTGCCGACGAACAAGCCCTGCATCCGCGTCGACAAGAACGACTCCATTTTCAAGACGCGGAACGACAAGTTCGCCGCGGTCGTCAAGGAGATCGTCGAGGCCAACAAGCGCGGCCAGCCCGTGCTGGTGGGCACCGTCTCGGTCGAATCTTCTGAGAAACTCTCCCGCATGCTGAAGCGCACCGGCGTGATCCACACGGTGCTCAACGCCAAGTTCCACCAGCAGGAGGCCGACATCGTCGCCCGCGCCGGCCAGCGCGGTGCCGTGACGATCGCGACCAACATGGCGGGCCGCGGCACCGACATCAAATTGGGCGAGGGCGTGCGCGACCTCGGCGGACTCTACGTCATCGGCACCGAGCGCCACGAGTCGCGCCGCATCGACCGCCAGCTGCGCGGCCGTTGCTCCCGCCAAGGCGACCCGGGTCTCACGAAGTTCTATCTCTCGCTCGAAGACGACCTCATGCGCCTTTTCCTCCAGGGCAACCTGGCGTCGAAGCTCATGGAGGGCTCGATGCAGGAGGGCGAGGAACTGGAGCACCCGTGGCTCAACCGCTCGATCGAGAGCGCGCAGAAAAAGGTCGAGCAGCAGAATTACTCGATCCGCAAGCGCCTCCTCCAATACGACGACGTGCTCAACCAGCAGCGCGAGGTCATCTACGGCATCCGCAACGGCGCGATCCACGCCGACCGGTCGAAGGACATCATTTTCGAGCAGATCGCCGAGGAACTGCACCATCGCCTCGAGGTGGCGGGCGTGGGCGAGAAGGCCGGGCCGACCCAGACCGCGATCGAAGGGGTCGTGGGCTGGCTCAACGCGCACTTCCCGATCAGCATCCGGGTCGAGGAACTCGCCGGCAACGACGCCGAGAAGCTCGTCGCGTTGCTGCTCGAACGCATCAAGCAGGCCTACGCGATCAAGGAATCGGTCGAAATCCCGGAGGCGCTCGGCTCGCTCGAACGCTACGTGGTGATCAACGCGATCGACCACCACTGGCAGGAGCACCTGACCGAGATGGAAGAGCTCCGCCGCTCGATCGGCCTGCGCAGCTACGGCCAGAAGGACCCGCTCGTCGAATACAAGGGCGAGGCCTACAAGTATTTCGAGGAGCTGATGGGCAACGTGCGCCTGCAGATCTGCACGGGCTTGTTCCGCAGTGCCTCCAACATCGAGTCGTTCGAGCACATGCTGGCGCTCCTGAGCCGCACCGCGCGCACGGTCGGGCCGGCCGATGCGCCCGCCGCGCCGGCGCAACCGCCGCCGCCCCCGCCGCCGCAGTTCACGACCACCGTCACCAGCAGCGGCCCGGCCGCGATCGAGGATGCTCCGCCGGCCGAGCAGGAGATCGTGTTGCCCAAAATCACGGTGCGTCGCGAGACGCCCAAAGTCGGGCGCAACGACCCCTGCCCGTGCGGCAGCGGCAAGAAATTCAAGCAGTGCCACGGCCAATGACCCCGCGTCCGGCGCGGGCGCGGTCCCGCTCCCGGGCGGACCGCGCGGAGGCCGGGCGGGATTACTTGAACGTCATCACCACCTGGTAGCCGCCGACGGCGGCCATGCAGGCGGCGGAGATCCACAGGCCGACGCGCCATGCCAAACCCGTGCGCAGCGCCGGGTCGGTTTGGCGGTGGTTGAGCCACAGGGCGGCCAGCGCGAGAAACGGAATCATCAGCCCCTGCGCGACGGCGCCGACGATCACGAGCGTGACCGGCGAACCCCACGCAACGTAGACGATGGTCCAGGAGATCGGCACGAGCCCGCAGAGCCACCGCACCGTGCGCTGCCGGTCCGCGTCGTCGGCGTAGGTCCTGAGTTTGAACACGGTGAGCGCGTCGGCGAGCAGGCGGGCGTTGGAGGCGGTGGCGACGAAGATCGTCGAGTAGAGCACGGCGAAGGCGCCGATGAGAAAGAGCCACAGGCTCCACGTGCCGAAGGTCTCCACATACATGTGCGACAGCGTCGGGATCATGTCGGCGTTGGTGACGTCGAGTTTCTTGGCCCCGAGCACGGCGGCACCGAGCAGGTAGAAGGCGAGGGTCGCGCCGGTGTAGACGACGCAGGAGACCCAGGCGTCGGCGCTCAGCACGCGCATCCAGCCGCGGGCGCGGGCGGTCCACGCCGGCGTGCCGTCGGCCGGGCCGACGTGGCGGGCGTAGCCTTTCTCGATGCACCAGTAGGGATAGTAGATCAGTTCGGAGGCGCCCACGCCGATGATGCCGAACGCGGCGAAAGCGACGGTGAACGAGTCGGGCAGTTTGAAGCTCAGGCCCTCCGCCAGCTGGGCGCCGGTGATAGCGTAGGGGGTGAATTGCAAGGCACCGACCGCGATCATCGTGCAGAGGGTGAAGGCCACGACCATCCAGGTGGAGGCGGCCTCGATGAATTTGTAGCGACCGATCACCAGCAGCACCGAGGTCACGGCGCCGATCACGACCGCGATGACATTGGTCGGGAGGGTGACGCCGGCGAGCGACATGATGCTCGCCACCGCTCCGACCATGCCCGCGACCTGGAACACGGTCGCGGCAAACATCACCAGCCACAGCCAGAGCAGCCACGACACGCGGAGCCGCGGACCGGGGACGAGGTTCATCGTCTCGAGGGTGGTGACGCCGCGCGCGAGCGTGAAGCGGCCGAGCTCGATCTGGATGAAGACCTTCAGGATGCACCCGAGGATCATGAACCACAGCAGCGTGAAACCCGCGCTCGCGCCGAGCTTCGGCGTCACGATCAGCTCGCCCGAGCCGACGATGGACGCGGTAATGATGAGTCCCGGACCGAGCTGGCGGAGAATGCCGGAAACGCGGGTGGGAGCGGGTTGGGGAGATGACGGGGAGGGCATGCGGAAGGCGGCGATTCGGGACGAGGGGTGCGCGAAGGTGGAGGAGCCGCCGCGCGGGGCACAATCAAAACCTCCGCCGCGCGGGGGCCGCCCGGGGCGCGCTCAGGCCGCGAGATGCCGGCCGCCGAACCAACGGTCGATGCCGTTCAGCGCGCGGGCGTCGGCAGCGCCGGCGAGCACACGCGCGCCGGCCGGCGTCAACCGATACGGCTCCGGGGTAAGGAGGGGGACGCGTGTGCGGATGAGTTTTTCGAGCCGCGCGCGCAGAGTGGTGTCGCCGAGGAACGACGCGGGTTCGGCGGCCCGGACGGCGACGAAGAGCGGTTCGAAGCGGTCGCAGCCGGCGGCGATCGCGCGCAGCGCGGTGCGCTCGGTCCGGCCGAGGCCGTCGGGCGCGGCGGGAAACTCCTCGCGCCAGCGGCGCAGCGCGGCGGGGAGAAAGGGCAGGGCCGAGAGATCGCGGCGCAGGGCGCCGTCGAGGGCCGCCGCGTTCGGCGACGTGAAGGCGCGCCAAGCGGTGCGGGCGGAGGCGAAGTGCGAGGGGCCGATGCGGCGGCGTCCGGGCCAGAGTCCGGCGAGCTGCGGCGCGGTGAGTTGCCCCAGTCCGTGGAAGGGCACGACGCCCGGAAAGCGGTCGATGCAGATCAGGGCGCAATGGACCCCGGCTTGGCCGGCGAGCGTATCGAGAATCTGGATCAGCTGCAGTTGGTCGTAGAGGTCGTGCTCGAACCACAGCACGACGCGACGGGCGTTGCGCAGCGCGGCATCCCGTGCGCCGAAATCGGCGGAAATGGCTTCGAACGGACCGGCGCCCTGCTCCGCGAGGAAGCGGGCGCGGATCCCGCTGAGCGACTCCAACGGCAGCCCGCCGGGCACGGGGCCCTCGTGGAGGATATCGCGCCAGGGCAGCACCCGGCCCGACAGGCCGGTGCGGCGGAGAGCGGAGGCGACGCTGTCGCCGTTGGTGACGTGCAGCATGCCGCGAGGCTGCGGGGCGCGTCCGGCCGCGTCGAGCGGGGAAGGTTTCGGACGACCCGCGCGACTCAGCGCGCGGCCGGGAAGAGTTCGCGCAGCACCTCGCGCAGGTGCGAGGGAAAGACCGGTTTGTAGAGGATGCGGTCGACGGCGAGCTCGCGGTATTTGCGGGCGACTTCGGGGCTGAGTTCGGAACTGAACACGATGATCTTGCCGGCGAAGGGCGCGACGCCGGCGCGGAGGGCCTTGACGAGCTCGAGACCGTTGAGCGTCGGCATATGGTGGTCGGTGATCACGAGATCGAGATCGGGGGAGCTTCCTATCCGGTCCAGCGCCGCGGCGCCGTCGTCGACGCATTCGATGGCGTGGCCTTCGCGGGTGAAGGAGATGCGGGCGACCTCGCGGAGTTCGCGGACGTCGTCGGCGTAGAGAATCCGCAGCGGCCGGGGGCGCGACTCCGGCGCGGGTGGCGAAGCGAGACTCGGGTTCATGGGCGGCGGGAACATCGGCATGTTGGACCGGTGGACCGTAAGCGCGAGCGCGGGTTCTGTCAGAGGGATGCTAAAATCGTCGCGCAGGACCCGCGGTCGGCGGACCGCGGGGGCACGCGATCCCGGGAAAAAATTGGATCGACGTCGCGGCGAAAGGTGTGCGCGGGCGCGGGCGGAGGCGGCGGCGCGTGCAAGTTTTTTAGCGCGCGGCACGATAGGTTTGTGCGTTGCCGGGGGCGCGGCGGACCGCTCATTCGTCGGCGTTTCTGCCATGAAAACCAGCGTTCCCACCCGTTCCTCCAAGTATCTCGGCGCAGCCGCGGCTGCGCTGTCGCTTCCCGCCGCGGCGTCCGCCGCCGAGACCGCCTCCGGCGGTTGGGCCGCGGTCGGCGGCTCCGTCGGCGGCCTGCTGCTCGGCGTGATCCAGCTGATCGTCGGCCTGAGTTTGGCCGCGTTCTCGATCAACAAGGGGCTCCAGCTCCTTTCGAAGCTCCTCGGCGGGCTCGACATCTGGGGGGAGATCAAGGCCAAGAATGTCGCCGTCGCGCTGCTCGCCGCCGGCGTGGTGATCTCCTACACGCGCGTGATCTCGGGCGGCATCGATGCGATGACCCGTTCGCTCTTCACCCTCGGCGCGGGCGGGGTGCTGAACGGCGTGATCGGCCTCGTCGCGGGCGTGATCAATCTCTTCGTCGCGATCGGCGTGGCGAGCTTCGCGATCACGGTCGTCTTCCGCGTGATGGACAAGCTCACGGCGAACATCGACGAGAAGGCCGAGTTCAAGGGCAACAACGCCGCCATCGGCGTGATCTATTGCGGCATCCTCATCGGCGTCTCCAGCCTCGTGTCCGCGGGCGTGACCGGCATCGGTTCCGGCGTCTCGCTGTTCCTCGGCGCGGTGGTCGACGCCGTGCGCGGCTGAAACGCCGTCGGCTGAACCCTTCGCCCCGGTCACGGCCCAGCGCGGCCGCGGCCGGGGCTTTTTTCCGGCTCCCGGTCGGGCGAGACCAACGTGCGCCGGAACGCGGCAGGCGACGGCCGGAGCACGGCAGGTGGGCCGGTTGACACGTTTTGCCCTTGATCCGGCCTGCCGGGGCCCGGCTAATCGCGCCGACCAGCCACCCCCTCTCAGGACCATGTCGCGCGCAAAGGATCTCGTGATCGCCGGCCTGGCGCTTTCCACGGCGTCGTTGCTCTGCGTCGCGGGTTGGCAACGGCGCGAGATCCGGGTGCTGACGGCGCAGGCCGACGCGGCGGGCCCGTCTCCGGCCGCGGCGGTCCGCGTGGCGACGGCGAAGAGCAGCACGGAATGGGTGGGCGGCCGGTCGGCGCGCGCCGAGCCGGCGGAGTGGCGGCGGGCGATCGCCGCCGAACTCGACGGATTCACCGGGATGATGCCGGAGTTCGAGGCGACGGAGCGCCCGCGGCGGAAGCGCGAGACCTTGGCGAGGTTGATGGAAAATCCGGAGTTCGTGCAGGCGCTCGGCCAGCAGCGGCAGGCGATGCTCGACGCGCGGTTCGGCGCGCTGTTCCGGCAGCTCAATCTGAGCGGCGAGGAGTTGGCGGCGTTCAAGCGGCTGCTGGTCGAAAAGGAAAACGTGCTGCTCGACGTCGTGACGGTGAACGAAACGACGACCGGCGGCCCGCTCTCGGCCGAGACGCTGCGC